>JACKDF010000049.1 GCA_020633655.1 Deferribacteres bacterium | reverse complement strand
AGTCGATACTGCCATTGGTTGATGAATTTGTATTCGCACTCGGTGACTGCGAAGCGGATGATCGTACCCGTGCAGAAATCGAAAGCATTAACTCTGATAAAGTGAAGATAATCGACACTGTTTGGGATTTACAAAAATACCCGCGCGGTATGGAACACGCACACCAAACCGATATCGCCAGGGAAGCGTGCTCTGGTGACTGGCTTTTTTATTTGCAGGCAGATGAGGTCGTACACGAAAACGATTTACCTGTCATTCGAAAACGCTGCGATGACCTGCTGAACAACACACTTGTACAAGGATTGATTTTTAATTATCTCCACTTTTGGGGTGATTATGAGCATTATCATAAATCCCACGGTTGGTACAAGAAAGAAATCCGTATTGTACGTAACGATCCGCAAATTCATTCATGGCAATCGGCTCAATCTTTCCGCCGTATCCCGGATTTTGACGGTATAAATTACCGGCAAAAAGAGGGTACTTTCAAGCTCAACGTCGCGCAGGTGAACGCGCGAATTTTTCATTATGGATGGGTTCGACCTCCCAAATTGATGAAAACAAAAACGCGGTATATTAACACCAACCATAAAGGTGAACAAAAAGCCCGGGAACTTGATCAGGCAATTCCAGTTGAATTCGATTATGGTCCTTTGAATCAAGTTGCACGATTCAAGGAATCTCATCCTGCTGTCATGGCTGAATGGATTAAAAAGTTCGATTGGCAAGAAAGTCTGCAATACGCAGGAAAGCCTGATCCATTACGAAAAAAACACAAGCATGAAACTTTGAAATACAAAACGATTTCATTTCTTGAACACTATTTGGCGGGTGGCAGGGAAATTGGTGGTTTTAAAAATTACAATTTGATACGCGGAGTATAACATCCTTGGTACGCAATCACAAACTTCAGAATGTTTTAATCATCAGCTATAATTTCCCACCGGAAGGTGGCCCTGCAGTACAAAGAGTAGCAAAATTTTGTAAATATTGGAGTCGTTCCGGTCTCAATATTTTCGTGCTGACAGCGGATAAAAAACATGTGGTTTCCGATCCCAGCCTCATGTATGATTTAAATGCAATTCAAATACACAAAACCCGGGATTGGGGAGATAGGTTGCCCGGCGATTTAAAAAAACTGTTACGTCAATTCCTGATGCCTGACAATGCGGCATTATGGCGATGGACAGCAGTAAGACGGGGCATTGAACTGGTAAAAAAAGAAAAAATCGATTTGATTTTTTCTACATCACCGCCCCACAGTAGCCATGTCGTTGCGGAAAAAATAGCCAAACATTGCCGCATCCCCTGGATTACCGATTTTCGTGACGAATGGTCGCACAATCCATCTTTTCACAAGCAACCGGCACAAAACAAACAGAAACAATTGGAAAATCGCGTTTTAAATTCCTGCAACCACATCGTTGCAGTAACAGCAAAAGCACGCGATAATTTCATACGCATGGCTCCACTGCATAAAACATCGCTTATCCGCAATGGATTTGATGAGGAGAGTTTCTCCGGATTAAAAAAGAAAGAACACGCCGGGCATATACAAAGCAACAAGCTTAAAATAGCCTATGCCGGACGCCTTAACCAGTTGCACAATCCGATACCATTTTTCGCTGCGTTAGACAGGCTTGTGCTGACGGGACGGCTAATGGCAAATGAGGTAGAAATCGAAATCATCGGCAATTTGGAAAATCGCAAATGGATTAAAGACTTCCCACGACTTAATAAAATGGTTCGTTTTATCGACTACATGCCGCACGAACAGGTACTCAGTCACCTGACCGACGCAGACGCACTGCTGCTTCTGGCGACTGGAATGCATAACACAGAATTTTTCCCGGCAAAAGTATTTGAATATTTTAAGCTGGAAAAAGCAATTTTCGCGGTTGTTACAAAATATGGCGAGCTCTGGCAAATTATTTCTGAGTACGGGAATGCATGGCTGGCAAAAGAAGCTGAAATTCTGGAAATCGAAGAACAATTACTCGATATGCACAAATGGCTGAAAACCGATATGCTGCAAAAACCGGTCAACCGGGAATTTGTAAATCAATTTTGTCGTGAAAAGCAGGCAAATGAACTGATTCGTGTAATGGAAAATGTCGTAGAGAATATCTGATGAGCGATTATATAATTGATGGCGATGACCGCATTTACAACATCTGGCAAGCAGACCATAGCAAAAGGCTTTACCGAAACGAATTATTACGACACCACCACCTACAACGTCTGTTGCTAAAATCCGGTGACTTTCACTCACTCCTGGATATTGGTTGTGGAACCGGATATTTTGATTATTTACTTGCTCAAAACGGTAAAAAAATAAAAGCCGTTGATTTATCGGCAAAACGGTTAAGTCTTTTTGCGGACATAGCTCGAAAATTTAATATTCAGCAGTTGAACGCCGATTTATTCAAGCTTGAAGAATCGGGATTTGATGCACTCATTTCACAGGAAGTTCTGGAACATTTGCAGGATTACGAAGCAGCATTGAGTAAGATGAAATCCTTTTTAAAGCCAGATGGTATCGCACTCTTCTGTGTTCCCTATAACGAAAACCTGAATGCGAAAACCGTAATTGATCCGCAAACACAAAAGAAGCACCACACAAGTGGTCACCTGCACAGCTTTACCAAAGAAAAATTATCCGGAAGTGCAGCAAAAATAGGCTTTGAAGTTCTCGGCGTACATTTAATTGTGAACAAACGTTCGGTCAAACATTTTACCCGATTACGGCTCCCAATAAATTCTGTCACCTCGTTCTTCGATCGTTTGATGAATCAACTATTCCCCCATAAAGCCGCATATCTGGCCGTCCTTTGTCGAAACAAAGCATGAACATAGCTTATGTACACTCTGGTTTATGGCCAAGCAACTCTCCCAGTATGACATTCGCCTCGATGACAGCCTGGGCTCTGGCGGAGGAAGGTGAAAGCTGCCACTTATTTATTCGCCGTAATTCCGAAGAAACCGGAGCAGAAATATACAAGCGATATTTCGATATTCACATTCCGGATAACTTGCACATTCACCAGGGAAAACCAAGAGGCCTGCTCAACACAAACCGGTTTTATTTCCACAATGTTTACAAACATCTGTCTGAAAAAATAAAATCTGGTCAGATTGATGCCGTCATCGCACGAAATGTGACTTTTTTGCCCTGGCTGGCACGTTTAAAAAAAGAATACAAAATTCAAACCTGGTTTGAAAGCCATGATTTTTTTGCAAATCCTGATATGAGGGATGATCTCAAAAAACCACATAAAAAACAAATGCGCCTGGAAAATAAATACATTCCACACATAAGCGGAATGATCTGTTTACAGAATGCCCAAATTGAATTGTATCGAAAGTACTTTCCACAAACAAAATTCATACTGGCGCGTACAGGCGTTATCACTGGAAATCAGAGCGGGAAAAAGAACAGAAATTATATCGGTTATATCGGCTCTTTAGACCATCACAAAGGCGTCGATTTACTCATCGAAGCAGCAGCGTGCAGCAAAACGCAGCCACATGTACTCATCATCGGAGGAAAAAATCCCGCAGACGAAGCCCGGTTTCTGGAATCAATCCGTTCTGACTATCGTGATCGCGTCGTGTTAACGGGTTGGCTGCAGCGAAATGCACTTGAAAAGGAACTGGCAAAAATTCGAATTGGAATCGTCCCATTGCGCGATACTTTTTTTAACCGATACTTGACATCACCGTTAAAAATATTTGATTTTTATGCTGCAGGAATTCCCATCATAGCACCAAATTACCCGACTATGCAGGAACTGATCGATGAGGGAAAGACAGGATTACTGTTCGCACCCAATAATGTAAATGACATGGCAGAAAAAATCGATCTTTTATCTGAAAATGATTTTATTAAGATGAGACGGTACGTCCAGACAAAAGCGAAAAGTCTTTTGTGGACAGAGCGTGCAAAAACCTTAATTCAAAATTTTCGGGAGATGACCAATGCGGCATAAAATTTCCTGTGTTCTCATAACCAAGAATGAAGCAAAGAATATCGCGCGTTGCCTGGAGTCGGTTAAGTGGATGGATGAAATTGTCGTTGTGGATTCCGAATCAACCGATCGAACCCTGGAAATCTGCAAGGAATTTGACTGCAAAATCGACCGCCACGAATGGATGGGATTTGGAAAAACCAAGGCTTATGCCGTCTCACTAGCGGAAAACGACTGGATATTTTCAATCGATGGGGATGAAGCGATGACCCCGGAGCTACGAAAAACCATTGAGAATCTACTGCAAAGTGATGAACGAAAAGCAGGTTATTATATTAAGCGAAGAACGTATTACCTTGATCGTCTCATCCGTTTCTCCGGTTGGAATCGTGACTATCCATTACGCTTTTTCAATCGAACATTTGGTACATTCAATGAAAAAGAAGTTCATGAATCGGTGCGAATTAACGAACAGAAAGAGCATATAGAAGAGTTTCTGTTGCACTACAGCTACCCGAACATTTCATCACATCTGCAAAAAATTGATCGGTACTCCACATTGGGAGCGCAACAATTATATGATAAAGGCAAATCCGTGTCATTTTTCTCCGCAATTTTACGGGGAAAAATGCGATTTATTAAAATGTATTTTCTGCAGTGTGGAATTCTCGACGGGCCGGAAGGATTTATCCTGGCACTGATTTCTGCATTTGGAGTTACAATGAAATATCTGAAATTATGGAAAATGACGAGCTAAAAGTACTGCACGTAGACGACGCAATAGATTGGCGTGGCGGCCAACAACAGGCATTTTATCTTTTTTCAGAGATGCAAAAACGAGGCTACAAAACCGAGATGCTTTGCCAACCGGGCAGTTTATTAGAGGAAAGATGCCGCAAAAATAATCTGCCACTTCATACTGTTCGCATGCGAAATGAACTGGATTTTATTGCAGCCTGGAAAATTGCCCGGTATTGCAAAAAGCACGGTTTCACTGTCTTTCATGCCCATACTGCCCACGCGTTATCTCTGGGCATCATGGTAAAAATGTTGAACGCCCCAATCACATTATTCGCTTCCCGCCGTGTTGATTTTAGCACGCGAAAAACAGCCATGAGTGTTTGGAAATATAATAACCGACACCTAAAAAAGATAATTTGTATTTCCAACGAAATCAAAAATGTACTCATAAACGACGGTATAAATGCTGACAAACTCACGACCATTTATGATGGCATCGATCTTAAAAAATTTCACCATTTCAATCGGGATGAGACTGTGTGCACACAATGGGGCATTCCGCAAAATCATTTTATTGTCGGAACAGTAGCTGCCCTTGTCGGTCATAAAGATTACCCGAATTTCCTGGAAGCTGCCAAAATCGTTAAAGATTCAAATAAAAACATCTCCTTCATAGCAGTTGGAGGAGGAAAAGACGAGCACAAGTTAAGACAACTCGCAGCCAAACTCGAACTTGGCAACCGGTTCATTTTTACAGGTTTTCAAAAAAATGTGGGGCCAATTTTTCGGTGTTTTGATTTGTTCGTCGCCGCTTCGAACAAAGAAGGGCTCGGGACTTCTGTACTTGATGCCCTGGCACTTGCCATTCCCGTTGTCAGTACAGATGCCGGTGGCTTGCCCGAAGCCGTGCAGCACAATTATAATGGTCTCGTCGTTCCTAAAAAAAATTACAAGGCATTAGCAGCCGCAATTTTGACGATCGCAACCCAGCCGGATCTGCACGCAAAATTTTCAAAATTTGCTCTACCTTCCGTCGAAAAATTTGCTATTCATGTCATGGTTGATAAAACGATTGAGCTTTATTTGCAGTGATATTTTCGTGCAGGAACATTTATCCTCAATTCCTATAATTTATGCCGTACAAAAAAATACTTCTCATTCAAACCGCCTTCATTGGTGATGCGATTCTCACTTCACCACTCATCCGAGCTCTGAGGCACTATTTCCCGGATGCACAAATTGATCTGGTCGCAAATCCGGACACAGTATCCATTTTTCATCATAATCCCTATATCGATCATGTTTATCCACTGATTAAAAAACCTTTTATCAGCAAAATTATAAATTTCTTCAAATTGCTCTGGAAACTGCGACACGAAAAATACGATTGTGCCCTTTCTGCACAGCGGCACATGACATCTTCCAACCTGATGTTTTTTGCCGGTATTCCGCGGCGTATTGGCCACAAACGCCAGAAACTGCTGACTGACCCCATCGACCACGGCGGTTTGATGCATCGCACCGAATTTTACTTAAGCTTGATGAAAGCATTTACCCAGGAAAAATTTGATCGGCAAACAGAACTTTTCTGGCTGGAAAAAGAGGAGAATGTCGCGAAAGAATTTATATCATCTTTGCGCGAACAACAGCATTTTTTACTTGGAATCGCACCGGGCTCTGTGTGGTATACGAAAAGATGGCCAAAAGAATATTTCGTTGAGCTCATCGATTTACTCTCCACTGAACACGTACACATTGTGCTGATCGGTGGGCCGGGGGAAGTGGATTTGTGTAATGAAATCGAGAAGGAGGTTAGCAATAAAAAGGTGTTAAATAGTGCAGGAGGTCACAGTATCACCGGTTCAGCAGCCATTATCAATAAACTCGATCTTATGCTCGTCAACGACAGTGCACCTTTGCATATCGCCAACGCTGTGCAAACAGATGTCGTGGCGATTTTCGGTCCAACAGTACGACGTTATGGTTTTTATCCATTTCGGGATAATGACACAATGCTTGAAATTGACCTTAACTGCCGTCCATGCCGTCACAACGGCGGCCCGGTTTGTCCGGAAGGCCATTTTAAGTGTATGTTGGA
>JACKDF010000048.1 GCA_020633655.1 Deferribacteres bacterium | reverse complement strand
TTGTTGTCAATAAACCAGCTGGTCTGGTTGTGCATCCGGCGGTTGGAAATTGGTCGGGAACTCTGGTGAATGCTTTAATGTACCACTACAATTCGCTCTCCACACTCAGTGGCGAAACGCGTCCGGGAATAGTGCACCGTCTTGACAAAGATACTTCGGGGTTGATGGTTGTGGCAAAAAATGATTTTGTTCATGCAGAATTATCTCGACAATTTGCAGATAAGAGTGCTGGTCGTATCTACCAGGCTGTCGTCTGGGGTGTACCCGCAAAAGAGAAACAAACTATCGAAGGATTTATTGCCCGAAATGTGCGCGATAGAAAAAAAATGATGGCTACAGCAGATGGGGGAAAATGGGCAGTCACCCACATGTCACTTATCGAATCCTTTGCAAACATGATGTCTCTTTGCCAGTATGAATTGGCGACAGGCCGTACCCACCAAATACGCGTTCATACTGCTTCTATTGGCTTTCCTGTGTTTGGTGATCCGACCTATGGGGGACGAAAACAGGGAATGAGTGGTTTGAACCAGGAGAAAGCTGCTTTTGCTGCCGGGTTATTCAAAGAATTCAAGCGTCAGGCGTTGCATGCTCGCAAACTATCGTTTTATCATCCGGTACAAGAAAAAATGGTCACTTTTGAAAGTGAATTGCCCGCCGATATGCGTAAGTTGATCGAACAATTGCGTGATTTCAGATAGATCGGGTACCGCGTAGAGTGGAGATTGGATAATTTCAAGGTTCATAAATAAAACAGATCAAAAACTTATCATATTGTGCGAACGAAAAATATTTTTCTTTTTATGTATAATAAATTCATCAAAAAGAAAAATAATAAAAGCCGCGGCAACTGCTAAGATGAAAGCCGGGATGTTCATATTTAAACTTTGGAATCCTTTTTCAAGACCAGTAAGATAGTCCTGATTAAAAGGAGAGAGGATCGAGGTAAACCAACTCGTAACGGTACCTTGAATTTTTTGATTTTGTTGTGCGCCAACAAAGTAATAAAGAAATGGCAGTGAAAAACAAATTCCGGTCAAAATTAAAACTGCTGACTTAATACGAGATTTTCGTCCTTCCCATGCTTCCACTTTTTGCATAAGATTGTCCGCGAACTTCGCATCGAGTGCAGGGGTATCTTCTGTGCTCAGCAATTTATAGATTATTTTGTAATTGCCACCAACAATGTGGCCATGTCCTTCACTTGAATCCCTCGGAACGACTGAAGAACTTTTTTCCTGATGCAATTTATCCAGCCATTCCTGGATTTTATCGTCGTTTAATTTTCGTTCCATAGTTCTTCCTGCTTGTAATTCTGTTCAAGTTTTTCTTTTAATATTTTTCGGGCACGGAATATGTGGCTTTTAACAGTGCCCAGGGGTAATCCCATAATCGTGCTTATTTCCTCGTATTTCATCTCTTCCAGATGGAAAAGCGCCAGCGCTGTGCGCAATTGCTCGGGAAGCCGGTTGAGTTCATTTCGCAATCGATCGGCCGTGTCCTTATTTTCCAGCAGTTGGATGGCATTGGATTCCTCGCTGCGAAAAATATCCGTATGTTCTTCCGAAATGAGAAAATCTTCATATAATTCCGGATTTTTTTTATCAATATAATTTAAGCATGTGTTGTATGTAATTTGTGCGATCCACGTCGATAACTTGCTTTCAAACTTGAATTTTGCCAGACTCTTGTAGATTTTAAAAAAAACATCCTGACAAATATCTTCCCGTTCTGATGATTTATTTACCATCTTCCAAACAATTCGTGAAACAAGACGCTTGTGATCGTTTACTAGGATGAGGAAAAGACGCGTCTCACCCTCGAGAATTCGCGATATAAGAATCTTGTATGTGTCGTTAACTCCACTCATAAATCTATTCGACCGCTAACCCTGGAAAAGGTTGCAGGAAAAATTATTCAAAAATCCGCAACAAAATTACGACTCACCTGTCAGATTGGATCAGAACAACAAAACATGTCCTATTAAAAAAGGAGTTGAAAATGAATAATCTCGAATTCTTAATCCCGATTGCTCTATTTTTCATGATTGGATTTTTAGCCAAAATTGGTATGGAGCATAAGACGATGCGTTTGCTTATCAACCGTGGTGAGAACGTTGGTAATTTAAAAGAAATTCTCGAAAACATGTCAAAAAAAACAAGCGCCGAGAATTCAATGAAATGGGGATTGGTTCTTATGGGCGTTGGCGCGGCATTTATAGTAGCCAGATTTTTTCCGCCCGGCATGCGCGATGAGATGACCGTATCCTTCATGTTTTTGCTTGCAGGTTTCGGCCTTATCCTTTATTATTTTCTTTGGGGTAAGGAGAAAAACGAGGCGTAACCTGGCTTCGTTATACCGTTGTCAGATAAAAGGCGAATCCGTATGCAAAATGATATTATTCGGTGGGGAGTCATAGGTGTTGGTGATGTCTGTGAGAAAAAAAGCGCGCCGGCGATGAATAAAATCCCCGGCTCACGACTTATGGCAGTGATGCGCCGTAACTTCGAAAAAGCGCAAGATTATGCTAATCGGCATAATGTCCCAGTCGTTTGCAAAAGCGCTGAAGAATTGATTGCCCATCCGGAAGTGGATATTATTTACATATCAACACCACCTGACTCCCATGCCAAATACACGATCATGGCCGCCGATGCGGGTAAACCAGCGTATGTGGAAAAACCGATGGCACGTACTTATAAAGAATGTCGTTGGATGATCGATGCGTGCAGGCATGCGGGTGTGCCGCTTTTCGTCGCCTATTATCGCCGCAGTTTGCCGGTGTTTCAAAAAGTGAAAGAGTTGCTGGCAAATGATGTGATCGGCAGCGTGCGTTTTGCGACCATGGAAATGCTGAAACCGCTCCCCAAATTAGAAGAAAATAGCATGACCTGGCGCTGGCAACCAGCCATTGCAGGTGGCGGGCTTTTTTTCGATTTGGGATCACACCAGATCGATTTGTTGGATTATTTTTTTGGACCTGCGATATCGGTTCAGGGAATGGCTGCGAATACCTCCGGTTTTTCTGAAGCGGAAGATACAGTTGTGGCGAATATTGGCTTCAGCAATGATGTTTTCGTGAGTGCACGTTGGTGTTTTTCCGTTTCGGAAGGTGTTGACAAGGATGAGCTCACCATTTATGGAAGCAAGGGGAAGATTCGTTTTTCAATTTTCGGAGAACAAAAAGTGACTCTTGAAAGCACTTCAGGAAATGAATCTTTTCTCTTTACACCACCTGAACATATACAACAACCGCATATCGAACAGATTGTTGCAGAACTTCACGGACAGGGAATATGTCCAGGCACCGGGGAAAGTGGTGCGCGAACAGCTCAGGTGATGGATGCGATCGTTGCAGATTACCGCAAGCAGGCAGGAATAATGTTATAAATCCACGCAGAGCCACGTGCCAGCCTCTGCGGCTTTTTGGGAGCCACAGTACTATCAATCGAAAAGAGCTCGGATATCGTCCCGCGTGAGTTGCTTGAAGAAAGCCCGATCCGTCGAAATCAGTTGATCGACAAGCTGCCGTTTCTTTTGCTGTAACTGCAGTACTTTTTCCTCAACCGTGCCCTCGGTAATATATTTATAAACAAATACATGTTTATCTTGTCCGATTCTGTGTGCTCTGTCTGTTGCTTGCACTTCCACCGCGGGATTCCACCACGGATCAAAATGAATGACGTAGTCCGCAGCCGTAAGATTGAGGCCAACACCGCCAGCGCGTAAGCTGATGAGAAAGACTTTAATGCTCTCATCGGATTGAAAATCGTTGACTTTTTTCGCACGATCCCGCGTTCGTCCATCGAGATAACTATAAGAAATGCCACTTTCATCCAGTTTTTGCCGCATAAGCGTCAACATTTTGACGAACTGAGAAAAAACAAGGACTTTATGTCCTTCTGCAATGATTTCCTCGAGTTGCTCGTTTAAGGCATTAAATTTCCCGGAATCACGCACTGTTTCCGGTTCAATAAGCATGGGATGGCAGGCGATCTGCCGTAATTTCATCAATCCTTCCAAAACGGTAAACCGCGCTTTATCGATACCTTTGTTTTCCAATTCCTGAAGAATTGTCGCACGATAATAATCTTTCCAATAGTGGTAAAATTTCTCCTGCGAGTCGGTCATATTCGTGTAGCAAATCGATTCGGTCTTCGGTGGCAATTCCGAAGCGACCTGTTCTTTTGTACGGCGCAAAATGTATGGATAGATGAGCTTTTGCAGTAAATCTGCCGCAGCAGTGCTGCCCGTCTTCTCAATTGGTGTGGCAAAGTTTTCCTGAAATTGCCTTTGTGTGCCTAAAATTCCCGGATTGAGAAAGGACATTTGCGACCACAATTCGAGGGTGTTGTTCTCGATAGGCGTTCCTGTAAGAACCAGCCGATGTTTGCATCGTAGAATTCTCGCTGCTTTTGCCGTCTGCGAACCAGGATTTTTAATATTCTGGCTTTCATCGAGAATTGCATAGTTGTAGGTGTAGTCTTTCATGAAAGCGATATCGCGACGCAGGGTGCCGTAAGTCGTTAGAATGATATCGTAGGTTTCAAAGTCGTCAACGGAGCGCGGTCGATTCTGGCCTATTTGCAGGAAAATGCGCATTGACGGCGCAAATTTTTGCAATTCGTGCGACCAGTTAAAAACCACAGAACTCGGGGCAACAATTAAGTTGGGCCTCTGCCGATTCAAGCTTTTTTCCCGCAGAAGAATCGCGATGGCTTGAATTGTCTTTCCAAGCCCCATATCATCAGCTAGAAATCCGCCGAAATTGTGCTCTTGTAAAAAGATCAGCCAATTGTAGCCTGCATATTGGTAAGGCCGTAAAGTGCCATTGAGTGTATCGGGCACGGTATGCTGTTCGATTCCCTGGAAATTTCGCAATTTATTGATGAATTTCGAATAATCGTTGTCTTCCAGCCGCTGGTCGGCAATTTCGGCAAGCGTATCAATGAGCGTGACATGATAGCGGGAAAGTCGGATAGCTTCGTTCTGTATGTCTCCCAACAAGAAAAGTTGCTGAAATTTTCGCTGCAAATCTTCGGGGATTAAGGCTGTACTCCCATCGGAAAGAGTGATGAATTGTTTGCCTTCGCGCACCGCTTTTTTCAATGCAGCAAGTGACACCAGGATGCCATCGAAATCGAAACTGATGCGCAAATCGAACCAGTCGATGGAAGATGTCACTTCAGTATGAATTTGCGGCTCGCTTCGTCTTATGCGAAAATCCTGAAGTTCGCTTTCGCCATAAAGCTCGAAACCCGAAGCGATAAGTTCCGGAGCTTGCAGGTGCAACCATTCAATGGCTTTTTCTGGCTCAATGGTGAATACTGTATAGTCAGATGTTGCTGCACCACTTCTCTGCAACATGCGCTGGTAATTTTGCTCCATCTCCCGATTGCGATTAAGTTTGATTATTTTACGTGCCGTCGTATTGGTTAAAAAATTAATATCCTGATTCCTGCTGGCATTCACTTCCTGGTTGTCGTATGCATATTTCAAACTTAGTTGTAGTTCACTGTTCACTTCATGAAGATAAAGTCTGGGCACCGGAGGCGTATTCACATTTATAATTTCCAGATCTTCATCCAGTTCTAAACTTTTTACAAAATCCATATTGGTTGCAATGCGTTGTAAAAAGATGGGGAATTCGCTTTGCGGCACTCTTAGAGCAAAGCGGGGGTCCAGGAATGGCAAAAGCATTTCCGCATTCGAGGTACCATCTAATTTGATCAATTCATTCTCACGCAGTATCCAAACGGGATTCTGCGTTAAAATAAAATGATTAGCACTGATCTGTTCTTCGATTTCTCCCCAAAGAAGAAATGGTTTGCATAGCACTTCCTGCCCTTCCATTGTCGTTTTAAACCGAATTGTTCCGGTTTTATCACTTCGCTGAATGGGCACAGCTCCGTGTCCATCTTTCTCGAGAAAAAGATGGCTGTCCTCAAGCAAATCAAAAAGAAACCCACACTCTGCACCCAGCGGATGACGAATCGCAACATGGTTGGTGTAGAGATATTTCATATTCAAACCACCAAATCCGTGGTTTTCATGGGCAAATACATAAGAAAGAATGAATTTTTCTTTCTTGTTTAAAATGAGATTATCTGTGCCGATGTCATTGATTTTCAGTCGTGAACGACGTCCTAATTGTTCATCTTTTCGTAAAAATGCTTTCTCGACGAGAAAAGTCCAATGGTTCCGGTTGAGCTCGAGATGAAAAACCGGTTTCCATTGCTGATCGCTTTCATCCGCAGATTTCTCCACAAGCCGGACAAATTTTTCCCATCCGGGTAAACGTCGTACTTGGGCCCTTTGCGGTGTGATGACTGTATCTGTTTTCATCGTGTTGTTTGCATCGACTTTGAGGCCAACAGCAACGTTGTGTTCGCAGAAGAAATCGGCATGGCAGGAACAGGTGAAATTAAATTCTTCGTTGTTTGCGACAATGACGACCTGATGAATAGAATCGTCGACAACACGTGCTTCGATAGTCTCCTCAGTACGGCGGATGATGGTTACTTTATCACTTAAGAAAAAACTTCGGCCTCGACTGTAAATTCTGTCTTTGGCCCATTCCCTTAAACGTGCTTTTGTTAATTTTTCCCAGGACATTTTTTATAAAGAAGTAAGTCTGTAATTGATAATGCGGGACCGGAATTTACCCCCGGCCATAAAATTTGTATGCGGCCTTTTCGAGTTTCGCGAAGGATTAATCAACTTCGTGAAATTTTAAAAAAGCGCATTGGTTGTAATTAAAAACACCAAAAGGCGCAAACGGATAAAATAAACGAATTTTTAATTTAAACAAATAAATGTCGAATTTTTTAATTAATTCATTGTGATGATAGTGTAGCGTATGTTGTTTTT
>JACKDF010000047.1 GCA_020633655.1 Deferribacteres bacterium | reverse complement strand
TGTTTTCCGTTGGGGAGATAACTGCAATGGCGGAAGCATCCCTCGACCTGTTGCGCAATCCCGAGAAACACCAGATATTCAGTGAAAATGCGCGACGCCGCGCCACGAAAACATTCGGAACCGACGTCATTATGCCCAAATGGATTCAATTTTATGAACGCATACTCAACCAATAACAGTCACCAATGAAGGCAATACAATTTCTTGGACTATTCCTATTGAGCGCAATTCCTAAATTGCATGCAGGGGAAGCGTGTTTCCAGCAATTTTTTCTGCCATGCGAGAAGGAAATCGTCTCCATCCAAAATGAGGATTTAAACGGCGATGACAGACAGGATATTTTGCTTTTCTACGTCGATGAAGAAGCACATGCGCGCTGGTGTGATCTCTATTTTCAAAATGAAAACGGCTTTAATGCCATGCCAACGCAGACATTTCACATTCCGGAGGATGTGAGTCTGTTTGATTTTGGTGATATTGATCCACATGTTGGGCGCGAATTCCTCACATTTGCACATGGCGCACTGTTTTATCACACACTGAGTGACAGTGGAATCAGTCAGGAACGAAAACGATTCCTTGAAACGAAGTCGCTTTTCATCTATCCGGATCGTTCACGTATTCGTGCCTGGAATTTTGCCCGGGATTTCAACAATGATGGCGCTGACGATATTTTCATCCCAAAATTTGATGGAGCTGCCTTATGGTTGCATGATGCGCCGACTAACACCTGGCGGGAAAATGACCTGCAGCTCCTGCCACAATCCCGCACCTTTGCCTATTTTGATCCCCGGTTTTCGGTTGGGGATAAGGCAGGAGCACTCTTCGAAGTACCATATATGTTGGTGGACGATTTCAACAACGACGCACTCACGGATATTATTGCTATTTACAAAGACAGCATTAATGTATTTGCGCAGCAAGCGAACCGGCAATTTGCACCTCAACCAAGCTATGTTCTACCAATTAATCATGGTGACATTTGGAACGGTTCCAAAATCATGCGAACGCATTTGGATGATAAAAACGAGCGCCAATTTCTAATACGTCTCGTCGATATCGATGGAGATGGCGTACTGGATATTGTCACTTCTTCGATTTCAACCAAACACAGCCTCATCAATCCGGAGACAACGACGAGTGTATTTCTTGGGAGAAAGTCCGAGGAGAAAGGATATTATTTTACGGAGGAAGTGGATTACATCATCGAGCCGGATGGAACACAGATGGTCATTGATATTCGCGACTTTAACCGTGATGGAAGGCAAGCTTTTATTATTCCGACGATCAAAATTGGCGCCACAAGTATTATAAAAATGCTGCTAACCCGCTCCATAGATTTTGACGCCCAGCTTTTTTTATTTCAAAGCGGAAGAGGATATTCGAAAGAGGCGCAGCGAAAAATCAGCATGAACGTCAATTTTTCATTTCGAGGTGGCGCCGCCTCACCAATTTATGAAATCGCGGACTTTAATGGTGATGGCCTGCTGGACGTTCTCGCCAGTGCCGATGAAGAGATGCTTCTTATTTATTACGGGGATAAAAAACGTACCATAAACTCCACTCCGGGTGCCCGCTACAAAATCATTTTACCGCAGGATGGAACGTTGGTAAAAGCCGAAGATTTAAATAATGATGGCCGAGCTGACATCATTTTAAATTATGAGCCTGGTAAATTGCAAATGGCGGGGATGAGTAATGGTCTGTTTGTTCTTTTAGGGTGTCGCGACGAGTAAAAAAAGAGATAGAGCTGTTCATTACCTCACACTTCTGCTTCGAAAAAGTAATGCAAAAAATTGACAAATTTCTGAACCGATAACGAACAGCATCTCAAATTATTCATGGGCAATATGGTAAGACTTTGCCAAGGTTGGAGCGAATCAATGTCCAGCCAAGCCCGAGGGTAAGTGATTTATCTGTTGCCATGAGAAAAAGAGCTTGGGGTTTGCCGGGAACTACACTGAGAAATGTAAAACCATCAGCAGTTGTTACCTGAAGCTCCTGGATTGCATTTTGGGTTTTTTTGCCAAAATGTGATCCCAAAAGATTTTCGACTGCTTTTACGGTCGGTCCGCGAAACAGATCCACAGCTGCAGCAGCAATCGCTTCAATATATGCATCATTAAAACCACTCAATTTGTGGCTGACGCCGAGAACCAGACCGCTTTGCAAATCGAGAACAGCACAGCCTTGAATCCCATCATGGCCGTTCAATACTTCTTTGCATACGTCATTTAGAGTAACTTCTTTAACCGTACCTGGTGAATTTTGATCCTTGTCTTTCATGGTCTCCTCAAAAATTGGGTTGTTTCAAAAAAAAGCTGAAATACACTATGTCTTTCTTAGATACTTTACAGTCATAATATTGCGGAAAATAAAGCAGATGCGAAGTTGAATGTAACAATTTCTTCGCGGTCCCGAATTGTCTGTAACGCAACAGGAGAAATCTGCATCCCACCTAAATGTCCCTTTGACCGCGTTTTTAAAATAAACAATCTGTTTTCAATTGCAGGGATAAACTGTTTCAACGTAATACAACACAAAGGATCACGTCTCTCCCTCGAACACGCATCCCGTGCTCCACCAACTGTTACTCTTTGCTTTTGAATCACTTATTCAGTGGCATACGTTTTGCTTTAACCTCATCTCTAATTCCACATCTCTGAGTAACTTATTTTCCAATTACACGCCGCAGCGAGCGGGGAGTCAAGAAATTGCCAAAGCTAAATCCAGAATTCTCCCAAAAATATCACATCTATCAGGAATTTTCCCATGATATGGTGAGCCAGAGCTTTTTAGCAACACGCAAAAATTCTGGCGACCTGTTCGAATTAAAAATATTGTCGACCGACATGCAAAGCGATAAGCTGCAGGCGCTTACCAGTTTTTATAAAGAATTCAAACACCACAATATTTTATCTTTTCTGGATTCGTTGCAATCAGAGAATGGAGAAATTGCGCTTATATCTGAGTTCAAACAAGGAATTACGCTTGATCGCCTGTTTCACCATTTATCCAAAATCAACAAAAAAATGCCCGTGCATCTTGTATCATTCATCATCACTGAAATATGCACAGGTCTTGATTATATCCACTCGCGGAGAATGCAACAAAACGGCATAACGAACTCGAATGCATATCATGGGCTTCAACGGGAAAATATTTTTATTTCGAATACGGGCGAAATAAAAATCCGCAGTGTCGAATTGGCTGCATTACGATACAAATTCATTAAAGACAATCTTAACGGAAGCGATGAAGCGCTTCATTCCATTGTTGCACCAGAATATTTCAGCAATTCCGCCCATATCGATTTTCGCGCGGATATCTATGCATTGGGTATCATCTTTCTCGAACTTCTTGCAGGTCAAAAATTGCCTGTCAACGCGTCACCAGCTTCATTAATCGATAATATTTTCAAAAACAACTCCGCTTATTTCGCTGAACGCCCTATCGAGGTCATGGATAAGCTACGTTCAATTCTGGGGAAAATCCTTGCCGATAATCCCGATAGGAGATACGCTGCAACAAATCAGTTGTACATGGATCTTCTGCACCAGCTCATCTTAACCGCCTCAAATGCGAATTTTACGCAAGACCTGGCAGACTTCATTGAGGAGAGTGATATCGAACTCTTAGGTAGTGTGCTCATTCCTCCCTCTTTTGAAGAAACAACTTTATCGGAGGACGCCTCCGATACAAGCGAAGCAGTTGCCCATTCAACTGAAGTTCCGCCGGAAGGGGAAAATAACTCACACAATACAAATGAAATTCACGTCGATAACGAAGCACTGGCCTATCTGCAAAAGTTGATGAACAAACGCAAGGGGCACCCTGAGGAAGCTAGGGAACAGGGAGAATCCCTGCCTGTATCAAAAGATGAATCAATGCAGGATGAAGTCACAGACGAACTCGAACGGTCGTCATTGCACGAGGACATTTTATCTGCCTTTACAAGAGCTGAATCCGAACAGGATGAGCAGGGCGAAGAGAATCTGGAAATGTCTTCCGGGCAGCAAAATGACGACGAAGTAAAGGAACAATCCTCCGCTGATTTATTTGAAAATGATGAAATAATTGCGGTCGAGCAACCTGCTCCAGAAAACATTGTTAACGTGCAAGACAACATGCACGATGCTACTGAAGCAATTGATACTCCTTTCGACCAAAGCGAATCTTCCATTGGGGAGGCAACCGAGGAAGAAAACGATGGCGAATTTATTGTGGCCAATGAATACGTCGAAACCACTGAGGTTTCTGATCACGAAGAAATGGAAATCAACATCGATCTCAGTGATTCACACTCGGATACGGTGGAGCTTAAATCGCAAAATGACGATGATACAGACTACATCGAAATCATCGTGGAGAATGAGGACAACTCCAGTACACTGACATTAGTCGAGAATAAAGAAAAAGCAGCCGCAAAAGAAGTGAAGAACGACGAAGCAGAAGCTGGTTTTACAATAGATGCTGAATCTGATAAGGAAGAAGGGTCCCCGAATTCCACGGCTGAAGATACCACCGATACCGCTTATTTTGTCCATTCCTCTACTCAGGAAAAAGCCCAGGGACGTACGAGCTCTACGCAGGGGAGTGAGAAGCAAAACGAAACAGCAGAAGCAGAAATTGTCACTGGAAAAATTGATAATAACGATAATACTGCAACTGAAACACATTTTACCTTGAATGAAGAAGTTGTTGCAAACCTGGAGAAAGACGAAGAGCTCAAGGAAAATGCGCAGCATTCCACCAATGGGGTTGCAGGCTCAAAACCGACGAATGAAGTAAAATCTGAGTCTTTGACGAAAAATACCAATGGCATTTCCTATGGCGATTTTCCAGATGATGATGAAGAAATTATTTTCCTGGATGATGATGACATCGATGAACGAGAGCAAGAAACGACCGAGCCACAACCAATTCCTGCAGAAAAAATTGCAGAAGATACGCCTCAAAGTCCCCTGCCGGAAAACAAAATAAAAGATACACCCAAAGATAAAACCGAATCAGATCGTGAGCAATCTTCTTTAAACAAAAGCAGTACAGATGAAAAAATAAAGAATAAAGCTGAAGAGGAACCTGCAAAACAACCATCCTTTAAGGAGGACAAATCAACAAAGACAAGTGAGAAATTCACCAAAGATGTTTCACAGGAAAAACATCCTCAGAGCAAACCAGCGCCGAAAAACAAACAAGGATTCTCTGCTAAAAACTTTTTCTCAAAAAAGAAAGCAAAAGACAAGGAGGAAGAACCCCTTGTTAAAATTCTTGAAAATTCCCAAAGCGGAGTCAATTCAAAATCCGCATCGCGATTCTACAGCATTATCGATGATCCTGCACCTGTCCCTCCTGCCACTGATGGCGAGGAAATAAAAACAATCATCGATGTCGTACGCTTGTCCGCGCGTGCCAATCCCAAGGCATTTATTTTAGGCGCTGCGATGATACCCGCCTTTTTTCTGTTATTCACGATTGTGGATACTTTTGCTCAAATGACACCTTACGGGACGGGCATTTATGATTACTTTTTTCCTCCTGCAATTCGCATCGAGACAATTCCAGGCGGCGCACAAGTGTATCTTGATGATGAACCGCTGGCAATGAAGACACCGCTGCAATTGGAAAAAATTGACCCGGGTGTTCATAAGCTCAAACTCACCCTGGCGAAGTTTGAACCCATCACCAAGTCCTTTAATGTTCTTAGTAAAGGCGAATTGCATGTTGCAGGAGAAGAATCCCGGCATGGGAGCATTCCTTATACGTTCAAATTCAAAGTTCAACTGGAACTTTCTTCACAACCACCCGGCGCCACAGTATATATCAATAACACAAAAATAGCGGACAAGACGCCGACAACTGTTTTCTGGGAAATCGATAAAGACCCGATTAACATCAAAATGGAAAAAGGCAACTACCCGAGCATCGATGGACTTGCTTTCGACGCCCCCAGGGACCTGGAAACAATTAACGACAAGCGTTTCTGGCGATTTCAGCGCCTGAATAAAATGAAACACCATATTGCCATCGAAGGTGTGTTCCGCAAAGAGGTAAAAATAGCCTCGATTCCACCCAGAGCCGAAATCTTTGTCGATGACAATACCAGCCCTTCCGGTATCACCGGAATAAACGGCTCCTTGTTTTTCACAGAGGGTGAACATATTATTACATTGCAAAAACCAGGTTTTATCTCACGACGATTCAGTCTGCAAATTGACGAGGAGTCACCCCCGCTTATTACAGAAACCCTCTATCGTTTGGTAACAATTACGGCCCAAAACAGTGAGTCCAGCACCGGGGAAGAGATAAATGCCACCGTTGTGCAAATAGCTGGTCGTGGTAATACGATTGAAATTGATCAGCAAACGCCGGCAAATGTACGCCTTTTGCCCTATGCCTATACTGCCCTTATTCGCAAAGATGATTTTGAAGAAATGACTATTCGTATTGCTCCGGATGACAGGCAAGTCGTTGCGCAAATGGTACCAATCCCCACGGATGTCATGGTTTTAGTGCAGGATGCGGTTTCGATGGATGCCATCCCCGGCGTCTCCATTGTTTACAACACGGAGCGTTCACTTGATGGAGCTTCCGATATAGGTTTTACGGACCAGGAGGGTCGGCTCATTGCCAAAGTGCCAGATGGCTATTTCGCAGTTATTGCGAGTAAAGATGGCTATCAAATGACAATGAAATCGATGCGGTTTCAAAAAGGACGACGAAATCGCGCTGTAATTCGCATGAAGAAAGTGAATTAATCCCCTTATATGAAATTTCACTGACTGACTTCGAACCTTTCTGGAGTTGGGAATTCGACAGCCAACTCCAGCTTTCTCCCTCTGAGTTGATCCCTCTACATTGTTTGATACTGATTCATGTCAT
>JACKDF010000046.1 GCA_020633655.1 Deferribacteres bacterium | reverse complement strand
TCCGATTGTTGAAACGGAATAGGTTGCCCTTGCGCAACTTCAATTTGCAATCGAACAAGATCCAGGCCAGTGATCATTTCCGTTACCGGATGTTCAACTTGCAGGCGGGTGTTCATTTCGAGAAAATAGAAATTTTTCTGTTCGTCAACCAAAAATTCTACCGTTCCCGCATTGGTGTATTTACAGGCGAGCGCTGCTTGCGTTGCCACCGCCCCCATTTTTTGTCTCATATCCTCGTCCAAAAGGCTTGAAGGGGCTTCTTCCACGACTTTCTGGTGGCGTCGTTGAATTGAACATTCCCGTTCATAGAGATGAACTGCATTTTGAAAATGATCGACAAAAATCTGAAATTCAATGTGACGAGGTTTTTTTAGGTATTTTTCCAAAAAAATTCGCGAATCACCAAATGCTGCGCCGGCTTCGGAGGCTGCACGTTCAAACTGGCTTCGCATATCCGCTGGAGATTCGACGATACGCATACCTTTACCACCCCCGCCAGCAGCAGCTTTCAGCAGGACTGGGTAACCAATTTTTTTCGCAATGTTCTGGGCTTCTTCGGGCGTGGCAATGGCATCTTCAGTCCCGGGAACGACAGGAACTTTCGCTGCCACCATGATTTTTTTGGCTTCTGTTTTGTCGCCCATTAAGCGAATAGCCTCGTGTGGAGGACCGATAAAAATCAGTCCGGCTTCCGCTACTTTTTTTGCGAATTCTGCATTTTCTGACAAGAAACCGTATCCGGGATGGATTGCATCAGCATTTCTGTCCTTAGCAGCTTTTAAAATTGCGGTTTGATTCAAGTAGCTGGCTTGAGCCTGCGATTCGCCAATATAAACCGCCTCATCAGCGAGTCGAACGTGCTTGCTGGCTTTGTCCGCTTCGGAATAGACGGCGACCGTTTTTATGCCCATCTCACGGCTTGTCCGTATTACCCGAACGGCGATTTCACCTCTGTTTGCGATTAGAATTTTTTTGATGGAAGTCATTTGCAACAGCTTTTTTTCGATTCGTTTTTTTTACGCGCCAGTGAAATAGGCCTGCGTCATTTGGCTGTATCTGAATTCTATTTGTGCAATAATTCTTTTTTTAGTTTGAAAAACTGTCGATCGCTTCCTGTTCATTATCAAAAAAATCGATGATATTATCCAGCTTAGCGATTCGAATGAGATTCATAACACGAACATTTGTATGCATTAATTTTAATTGACTCTCGGTTTCCCTGGCCTGCCGAATGCCGAATAAAATTGCACCGAGGCCGCTGCTGTCGGCGTAATCCACTGCTTTTAAATCGATGAGAATGTTTTGCTGTAAACCTTTTTGTGCCAGCGCCATAAGTTCGGCTTTCAGATCCGGAGCAACACTCGTATCAAGCCTTTCCTCATGTATTCTCAGAATGTGGATTCCATTTACTTCTTCAACTTTGTAGTTCATAGTTTCACCAGATTAAATTATGCGTGATCGAGCAAGGGAAATAGTGGATCAGGGCACTTCACTTTATCCAGTATTTCATATTGTTATTTTACAAAGGTATATTCCCATGTTTGCGTTTGGGATTCGAATCAACTTTATTTTCCAGCATGTGCAGCGCCGAAATGAGTTCGCTGCGGGTCGTCGATGGGATAATCACATCGTCGATGTAGCCTCGCTCGGCAGCAATATAAGGATTTGCAAATTTTTCACCATATTCCGCGGAACGTTTTTCCAGGACTTCTTCCGGTTTTTCTGCTTCATCAATTTCTTTCTTGAATATGATTTCTGCTGCACCCTTGGGTCCCATAACCGCAATTTCTGCTGTTGGCCAGGCCAGATTGATATCACCTCGAATGTGTTTTGAGCTCATAACATCATACGCACCACCATACGCTTTACGGGTGATGACAGTGATTTTGGGTACCGTTGCCTCACAATAAGCATAGAGCAGTTTGGCTCCGTGGCGGATGATGCCATGCCACTCCTGCGCGGTACCCGGCAGAAATCCCGGAACATCGACAAAGGTGACAAGGGGGATGTTGAATGCATCACAGAAACGAACGAAGCGGGCAGCTTTCACGGAGGCGTCGATGTCGAGCACACCAGCGAGCACCATTGGTTGGTTGGCAATAATGCCGACGGATTTGCCACCCAGTCGGGCGAACCCAACGATGATATTGGCGGCGAATTCCTCATGCACTTCCATAAAATTACCGTCGTCGATCACATCTTTAATAATTCCCTTCATATCGTAAGGCGTGGTCGCTGTTGTCGGTACGATGTCATCAAGTTCCGTCGATTGGCGGTCTATTGGATCCTGGGTTTCATGAAATGGGGGATCTTCCGCATTATTTTGCGGAATGAATCCAACGAGTTTTCGAACCTCAAGCAGGCATTCGACTTCGCTGTTTTTATTGAAGTGGGCTACACCGCTTTTTTGCGCGTGGGTTTTCGCACCACCTAATTCATCAAACGTGACATTTTCGTGGGTAACAGTTTTCACGACATTGGGCCCGGTAACAAACATATGGCTGGTTTTATCTACCATAAATATAAAATCGGTGATCGCCGGAGAATAGACGGCACCACCAGCACACGGACCAACAACGGCGGAAATTTGTGGGACAACGCCTGAAGCAAGGGTATTTCGCAAAAAAATCTCGGCATAGGCGCCAAGGCTGGCAACGCCCTCCTGGATTCGCGCGCCGCCGGAATCGTTGATGCCGATAACGGGCGCGCCATTCTTTAAGGCGAGATCCATGACTTTGCAAATTTTTTCGCCGTGTGCTTCGGAGAGGGAACCCCCAAATACCGTAAAATCCTGCGAAAAAACATAAACAAGTCGTCCATCGATGCGGCCATATCCGGTTACAACCCCATCGCCGTAATATTTTTGCTGATCAATACCAAAACCATCGGAACGGTGGCGGACCAGCATGTCCAGTTCGCGAAAACTGCCTTTGTCAAGCAGTATTTCAAGCCGTTCTCTGGCGGTCAATTTGCCTTTATTGTGCTGCGATTCAATACGTTTTGCACCCCCACCCTGCAGGGCGGATTGCTTTTTTTCTTCGAGCTCTTTGAGTTTTTCGCTGTGTGGCATAGTGAACCAGATTGTTGAAAATATTAGGGTTGTTGGTTGTTTAGGAAAGAATAATAGTAAGCAACAAAGAAAAAAAATGCAACAGATTTGTGGTTCGTTTCGCAGAACATACTTCATTCATGCAGATTGAGAATGGGAGATGGAGAAGTTGGGCTTTGTTTGCCGGGGATTTACAAAAACGGAAGGTGATATAATTCCCCCTTAATTGCCTTCCGTTTCATGAGAATGTGTGAACATATTAAGTATTTGGATTAAAAAACAGGCATAGTAGAAAATCCTTCGTGATATGGTTACGGAAATATACCCGGTTCATGGCCTGGAGGTGCACATTCTGATACGTCCACGGGATTCGAATTTATTAATGCGCTAATTTTTTAATGATATTTGCAGGCAACATAATCAGCTCTTTTAAAAACTCAAAAAGCGCAGAGACCGTAAAACCAATCAGACGGAAGGGCAGCAGCACTATCCAGACAATGGGGTAAAGTATAAGGGCAACCAGTGCAAGGGGCCAACACAGGATAAATAAAACGCACCAAAGAAGAAACGTAAACATTTCACCTCCTCGTTAAATTTTCAATCCTTTTTCGTAAAATACCGTGAAAAGATGCATTTGAAAATAATCTGGGTCGTTCACTGGTTCTGCGGGAGCAGTGCAATTTTTATTGTTCTCATTGCATCCGATTTATTTAATTTTAACATTTTTTCCTGGTACAGGTTCAAAACAATGCAATTGAACGAAGGGCGTTTGACCTTTTCGGTGTGTTTTTAAGGGGAGTTTTGTATTCGCTGAAACCGGTGAAAAATTTCCTGGCACAATGTCTTTTGAAATAAAGCGATTTCGACTTTAAATGACAGAAATAATTTTTTATCTTTCAGTTCGGGTAAAATTGAAAATTAAAACGAGGCGTTTCCATGCGTGTTTTTCGAATTCTCGTTCTTATTGTAATTGCTTGCCTAAGTCCTATAATGGCCCAAATCGATTCAACACTTTCGATTTACCGTTTTCAAAAGGCCCCTGCCTTCGATGGGATTCCTGAGGACCTGGAATGGCACAATGCGACTTCTCTGCCGCTGGTAAGCAGCTATCCGAATGAAAATGGAATACCAAGTGAAAAAACTGAAATCCGCATCGGTTATACGGAGGAGTTTATTTTTGTTGGCGGCTCTTTTTTTAATCAAAATATTTCAGATTTGCAGGCCAACTCGCTGACGCGGGATAAAGCAGCCAGCAGCGATGATATGTTCGGTTTCATCCTCGACACCTTCAACGATAATGAAAATGCCCTCGCTTTCCTGACCACGCCAACAGGGATACGGCTGGATCAGACCATTTTTAATGATGCTGAGGTTATCAGCGATGTTCTCCCGTTTAATGAATCCTGGAATACGTTTTGGGATGTGAAAACAGAAATCACGAAAGAAGGCTGGTTTATGGAAATGCGTATTCCGTTTTCGAGCCTGCGATTTCAGGATATCAAGGGCAAGGTGAGCATGGGTTTGCTGGCATGGCGCTGGCTGGGGAAAAAAACGGAGGCCATAAATTTCCCGCCATTTCCGAAAAAATTTATGTTGGCGCACTTAAAGCCATCGATCATGGCGACCATTACTTTTGAAGGCCTACAAAGAAAAAATCCTGTTTACCTGACACCCTACTTTCTCGCAGGATTTGGATATAACCACGAGCTTAATGATCCTGAAACAGCCTATCTAAAGGATGATTCGTTCAAACGTGAACTCGGTCTGGATCTCAAATACAGCCTGACCAGCAATCTCACTCTCGATCTGACAGCCAACATGGATTTCGCACAGGTTGAAGCGGACGATGAGCAAGTCAATCTCACCCGTTTTTCGCTGTTTTTCCCTGAAAAACGGTTGTTTTTTCAGGAACGCTCCAGTGTATTTGAATTCGCCACCGGGGATGGAACGCGTCTGTTTTATAGCCGTCGCATCGGCATTGATGAGGATGGTAACATAATCCCGATTTATGGCGGTGCTCGATTGGTTGGTCGCATTGGTACGTGGGATGTTGGCGCCATGAATTTACAGACAGAAAAAAGCTACGAACTCGAATCAGAAAATTTCAACGTGCTGCGATGGCGACGACGACTTTTCAACCCATTTTCCTCCGTCGGAGGGATCTTCACATCCCGCATTAATGCGCGCGGGGACAATAACTTTGCCTTGGGCCTGGATTCCAATATCCGGCTGTGGGGCGACGATTATTTGGCTTTTGCCCTCGCACAATCGGTTCTCCGCGGTGACGAAGCGCCTGAATCCGATGCATTTAGTAAGAATGGCAGGCTTTCTTTGCAAGTGAATCGAAGAAGTTTTCAGGGAATGGGTTATAAGTTAGGCACCATCTGGTCGGGGGAGTATTTTGATCCCGGTGCGGGATTTATTTTTCGGGAAAATTTCACCAAATGGAATGGTGATTTGGGCTACACATGGTTGTATAGTGATAAATCAAAATTCAACAGTACACAAATTGAGTGGCTAAATTCTGTTTATCTTCGCAATGTTGACAGCGAAGTTGAATCAGCTATCATCGGACCGCGTATTCAGACCTCCTTTAAAAATACAGGAGGCGCTATTCTGTGGTTACGCTCAAACTATGAGGCCTTGCAGGAAGCTTTTGAATTGAGTGATGATATCAATATCGTGCCCGGTGCCTATAATTTTACTGATGTGGATATGCTCTTTTTTACACCCTTTTCCATGCCATACAGAGCTGAAGGGGAGATTACCGTTGGTCAGTATTACGATGGTACACGCTTCTCTGTCGCAATCAATCCGGAATGGTCTCTCTCAAAATACTTAACTTTACTGGGTCGGATCCAATACAACCGAATTGAATTTGACAAAACAAAGCAGGTCTTCCGGGGGGATGTTTACCAAATTCGTGCACGATTTGCATTCAATACACAACTCTCCGGAAATGTTTTTGCGCAATACAATACCTTTGATGAAGATGTGACGGTAAATGTTCGTTTTCGTTACAACTTCCGTGAAGGCAATGATTTTTATGTCGTCTACAATGAAGGGGTCAATATGGATCGCTTTCGTTTCAATCCCGTAAAACCACGGAATTTGAACCGTACACTTATGGCGAAATTCAGCTACACAAGCACCTGGATGTGATTCTTCCATTTTAAGCACAAAAGATTGCTCAACTAAAAATGTTCATTTCTTCCTCCAAAAATACGAAACAACGTCTGCAAAAATCGGTAAATGAACCCATTGGATTACGGCTTAAATATTTCCATAAAATCAAATGGAGGATACGATGAGAAGAAGTTATGTAATCGCCACATTGTTCTTGTTCATGGCTGGAATTGCTCAGGCTTGTCAGCTTTCGATCAACAATTCGCTGCAACTTGAGGATGGCGAAAAGAAAAATGGGAGCATGAATACAGTAAACGGTTCAATTCTTATTGGCAAAGGTTGTGAGGTGCGAGGTGAGTGCCGGACGGTTAATGGCAGAATCAAAATTGGTAGAGAATCCGAAGTCCGTGAAGTGCAATCCGTGAATGGCTTCGTGGAAATTGGGCGCGATGTTGAAATTCGACATGACCTCGCTACTGTTAATGGCACTATTCGGTGTGATAATGGTGTTGAAATCGGGGGCTCTATTTTTACGGTTAACGGGAATATCGAGCTCGATAATACGCAAGTGAACAATGGAATCGAAACATACAACGGCAGTATTACTCTAGCCAATCACACAAAAGTTAAGGATGATATTTTTGTGAAACGTCCAAAAGGCAATGATAAAAATGAATTTAAACGCCTCTATATTCGCCTGAAAGATCACAGCGTCGTGAAAGGAGATATCATCGTTGAAAATGATCGTGTCAAAGTGATAGTACAAATCGATGAAACAAGTGAAGTTACCGGGAAAATTGTCGGGGCGGAAGTGGAGCGGAATTGATTTGCTTGCTATCTGCCCTTCAGATAGCCATTTCGAGCAATATCTCAGCTCAGATGTTAAGCGAGAAAAGCTTTTATACTGATTTGCAAAAATAATATCCGATGCATGTCCAGGCTGTGTGAAAAAACAGCGTAAACCGGTCGCAGAGCTTGTCTAAGCGCCCGGTTGAACGTGAGTCCGGCTTCACACTTCGACT
>JACKDF010000045.1 GCA_020633655.1 Deferribacteres bacterium | reverse complement strand
TGGGTGCGGTGGACAGAAAACCGCAACATGAAAGAATACCTGCGTTTGCTGGCTCAGGATAAAATCCAAATCGAGGCGTTGATATCGAAAGTATTCGATTTTACAAAAATTGATGAAGCCTATGATTTGATAGAAACCGACAGTTTGAAATCACCGTTGTTGTTGCTGGATTTTAGTTCGAAAAAAGCAGAACAGAGAGAAAGACTGTTAAGTCCGGTGGTGATGAACGGTGTCAAGCCCTCCTCACGGCTTAATATCGCTGTTGTCGGCATGGGTGAATTTGCACGAACGATGCATCTGCCGAATTTAAAAAACCTGCAGGAGCATTTTTTATTGCACACCGTCATGGATCGCAGAGGCCATGAGGCGGCCAATATGGCCCGCCTTTACAATGCAGCCAGAAGCAGCAGCGATTTCCGGGACATCCTCGAAGATGAATCGATTCATTGTGTGATGATTACTACCCGCCATGATTCCCATGCCCAAATGGCACTTGCAGCATTGCAGGCCGGAAAGCATGTTCTCGTTGAGAAACCTTTGGCTTTGACCGCTGCCGAGTTGGAGGCGATTACCGGATTTTTCAGCGACCAGCAGGAAAACACCGCATCGCCGTTGCTGTTGACCGGGTATAACCGGCGTTTTTCGCCGTACATGCAGATTGTCAAAAAACACATTGTGCAGCGCAAGAATCCGATGATGATTAACTATCGCATGAACTCCGGCTATATTCCCAAAGATCATTGGGTACAAATGGAAGAAGGTGGTGGCCGCAATATCGGTGAAGCCTGCCATATCTATGATTTATTTACATTTTTAACGGACAGCCAGGTGGTATCCATCGATGCCAGGACGATCCGGCCGCAGATGGATTATTACCTGAATAACGATAATTTTAGTGTTCACATGACTTTCGACGACGGTTCTGTTGCCTCACTCACTTATACCGCCATGGGAGATGCTTCCTGGCCGAAGGAACACATGGAAATATTCTATGACGGCAAGGTTATCTCCATGACAGATTACCAAAAGCTGAGCATTCACGGGATGCATTTTCAACCGGTGCGCAGCAAACATGCGGATAAAGGACATCGTGAGGAATTGCGGTTGTTCGCCGAGGCGATAAAGAAGCGTTTGCCATGGCCAATTCCTTTATGGCAGCAAGTGCAGGCAACAGAAATCGCATTGACGGTGGAAGATCTATTGCGGAGTAACAATTCAGCCCATAGCGAACACTGAGCTTACCGAAGTGTGAGCTTGCCGAAGCGGGAGCGGTGCTACCTTGTGAGCGAAATGGGCCCTTCGACAAGCTCAGGGACCATTTCGCTCCACGTCAGGCTATACAGTTATATTGCGAAATAATTCGAACGGGATTTGATACAGGAAAAGGTGTGCTGAAAGATTTAAAAAATCTTGGTAAACATTCAGCTATTTACGGCCTTTCCAATGCATTGGGAAGCGCAATTGGTTTTTTTCTCATTCCACTCTACACCAACAAGTTGAGTCCGGCGGAATATGGCATCTGGGAGTTGTTTTTTGTCGTTATCATCTTTCTGCCTCTCGTGTTGGAGCTGGGTTTAGGGTCTGCACTTTTCAAAGCCGTTTTATTTGATTCAAAAGAAGGAGAGCATGTCCTCATCAGCACTGCATTTTTGTTCATTGCCGGTTTTTCTACTCTTCTCCTTTGTCTTCTTTATTTGAATGCTGCTTCGATTAGTACCGCCTTAATTGGTGTGTCGGACTATACTCATTTGTTGAAATTCGTTTTGGTAGTGGTGTTTTTCAATGTACTGGCCATCATCCCCATGTCGGCCTTGCGAATGCGGGAGCAATCGCTTAGCTACGGGTTGATGAATCTAGTTAAATTTATCACTGGTCTATTATTGAATGTCTATTTCATCGCTGTTCTCGGAAAAGGTGTTGAGGGCATTGTGTACGCCACGGTCATTCAAAGTGCACTTTTTATTGCGGGTTTGCTATTGGTCTGTAGAAATTGTCTGGGATTCTCCTTTTCAAAATCTGCTCTTGCCGAGATGTTAAAGTTTGGCATGCCATTAGTTTTGATAAGCGTTTCTTTCGTGATACTGAACATGTCGGATCGTTATTTTCTTCGTTATTATGCTGGAATTGATCAGTTGGGCTTATACTCCATCGGCTACAAAATAGGTATGGCAATGAACATGGTTGTCGGCTCAATACAAATTGCCTGGCCAACTATTATGTATAAAACAGCAAAAAAAAAGAATGGTCCAGAATTTTTTGCACGCAGTCTGACTTATGTCACACTCATTCTAATGGAAATCTGGCTGGTGATTTCCCTATTCACCCGCGAGATTTTTGTTCTATTTACCTCCCCCGCTTATTACGCAGCGCAGGGAATTGTACCGGTTATTTTATTCTCTTATTTTCTTGTTGGAATTTATTATCTCACCGCCATTGGGGCAAATGTGAGACAAAAAACTCATTATTTGGCATTTTCAGCGATAACCGCATGCAGTGTTAACCTCCTGCTGAATTATTTGCTTATTCCAGGATTTGGAATGTACGGCGCTGCTGCAGCGACAGTATTTTCTTTCTTTACAATGACGGCTATTTCCTATACAGCTTCGATTCGCCTGTTTCCTGTGCCTTATGAATGGGTGCGTATCGGCAAAAGCATTGTCCTAACTTTTGGGTTGTATTTTTTGGGTAGATTCATACCCGTGGAAAATGCTGCACTTGCCATCTTCTTTAAAAGTGTATTAGTATTACTCTTCCCGATATTGCTTTATTTTTTTAATATTTTTTTTGAAAAAGAAAAGCTTGTTTTGCAAAAAATAATAATGACGAAACCTAGTATTTTTTAATTATCTATATCAGGTAATATAATAAAAGACGTGTTGTTAAAATCGAAATTATAAAAGGAGTACACAGCTATGGATGATTTATTAATGTATGAAGTGAACAAAAACATTTTGTTAGAAAATGTTGATGATACTTTACCAGCAAAAATTCTTAACCGTATTACCCATAATTACAGATCGCATTTCGCGAATAATCCTAAAAATGTTATCTCTGAAAGGATTATTGAGTATCCCATTTTGTTCCAACACCTCAGACAGGAAACCACTCGAATTTTAGACTTTGGTTGCGTTGAAGACCTTTTACCGATACACCTCGCAAGTCTTGGTTATAATGTAACCGGTCTGGATTTTCGCTCATATCCTTTTAAGCATAAAAATTTTAATTTTATCCAACAAGATATTCTATCCTGGGAACCACCTGAGGAAGAATATGATACCGTTATTTCTATATCAACTATCGAACATGTTGGTCTATCAACTTATGGCGATCCGGAATCAAATGACGGTGATAAAGTTGCAGTTAAAAAGTTAATGCATTCATTGCGCAAAGGTGGAGATTTTATTATTACATTACCTGCTGGTAAACGTTGTATTAAAAGAGGAATGAGAATCTATGATCGACAGGCAATCGAAGAATTAGTACCGAATATTAAAAAATTAAGACTGTTTTATAAACCTCATCGATATGGTGACTGGCAAGAAACAACAGATGATGTCATATCATCATTAGTGTGGGACAATTATAATACTACGTCTCCAGCTCAAGGGGTTGGATTTATAATCTCAGAAAAATCTTAATAAATGAGGTGGCTTAAGCCCAAAGAAACCATGAAATCCAATATGGCTTTACGTCATAAATGACGGTTCAATTTTATTAAAATGAGGGTGACATTATGCGCTATTTATTTTTGTTATTAATTGTAAATATGGTTGGATATGGATTTACTAAAACTCATGCTGCTAGTTTACCGGAAGTCGTAGAAACAAACATTCTTGATTACGGATCAATATCAGTTGCTACAATTAACGCAGCAATCCAAGCTACAGACTCCGGTAGTGTTGTTATTCCAGAGGGTTACTATACATTCGCAACGACTGATTCGATAATATTAAAAACAAATGTCAATTTGATAGGCATGAATCAAAAATCTATTTTAGATTTTTCGGGAAAAGCAGCCTCAGATACGGGAGCTGTAATTTATGGAAATGGAATCAGCAACGTAATAATTCAAGGATTACATATTATCACAAATGGCGGACGAGGGATTAGAATTGATGCATTGGGAGGAAATACGAATACGGTTACAATTCGAGAAAATAAAATTACATCGCCGGGCATAATCGCAACAATCACTTGTGAATCAATAGGCATTTATTCGCACAGTTCTCATAATACCGATAATATCCGGATCGATAACAACGATATTCAGGTTGATCATCTTGGAATTATAGTAAAAAATGACGGTGCAACAGGAAAAATGCAGCAGATTTATGTCACGAAAAATACACTTACCACAAATTCAGATGCATGGATTCCTGATGTTTTAAAGATTGACGGGCAGAACGGGCTGGTAAAATCTGTTTTGGTCCAAAACAATATTCTTGATAATTCGACTTATAGCGGGTCAGATGAGAGTCACGGAATTACAATTGATGATTTTAGTAAGGATGTTTCGGTAAAAGGAAATATAGTTCATAATTTCTCGGCAACAAATAGTACGGCAATAAGCATTCAATCAATCAATGGTGATACAACCGGCGGTGGATACATCTTAGTTGGGGGAAATGTCCTAGATAGCAATTATTATCATATTGAGACTGATTTAGAAGGATCTACATCAGGTGGTACAGCGAGAACTCTTTCCAATATTGTTTTAATGCCAAACATTCTTAATGATGCAATCAGTGCTGATTTAAAAGATGATGTTGGGGTTTTTGCTTTAGACACAAACGGGTATTTTCAGGTGGATAATTTGCTTTTAAAGGGCACTAATGATGCAGAATCTACATTTGGAATTGGTAAAATAACACATGATGCAACCCATATTCGGTATGTCATCTCACATAGAAGTAACAATAAAGACTTGTATCTTTACTCAACTGATACCCAGGACTTTATAAACTGGATTAAAATATTTCACGATTCTAAGATTATTCAAATTGGGCCAGATACTATAAAAACGGCCATTGGTAATGTCACACCTGCCCGGACATTGCATATTGCAGATTATATGAGAATAGAACCTCAATCAGATGCGCCGGCATCCCCGTCGGCGGGCGATATTTATTATGATAGTGATGATAACAAATTAAAATGTTATAATGGTTCAGCATGGCAAGATTTATACTAATTGGGAACATTAAATGCCAATGAAAACTATTAAATTATTCAAACTGAACCTGATTAAGCTCATTGCCAAACTCCTTTTGCGCAACAGTTCTGTGCCGCTGCAATCACTGCCGCTTCCCAAATTTCTGGTTTACGGGAATATGGGCATAGGCAATATGGTGATGCTGACGCCGTTTCTCAAGGCACTTAGAGCGCATTACCCACAAGCATTCATTACCCTGCTCGTCGGCGACAGGGGAAGCGAAGCCGTCGTTGAAGATAGTAACCTGGTCGATAAAATTATCAAAATGAATCGGGGAATTTACAATCGTTTGCAAAAGATCATGCAATTGCGGAATGATCATTACGATGTGCTGGTGAGCAGTTTCCATGGTTCAGCCTTTTATTATGTCACGATGCTCCTGAATATCCCGCGGCGGTATGGCCATGTTTCCGGACCGGACTGGGACAATAAGTATGATTTTCTCTACAATATAAAAGTACAAATGGCTGAAAATGAGCATGAAATCGATCGCGGACTGCGATTGGCGCAGGCATTGGGTATCGACTTCCAGGATAAGAAACCGATGTTTTACCTGTCTGAAGATTATCATCCATTCGCAGAGAAATTTTTGCGGGAAAACCAATTGCAAGAAAGTGATTTGCTTGTCGCGGTGCAGGCGGATACCTGGCGGGCGCAGCAATGGAAGCGCTGGAGTCCGCAAAAATTGGCTCGTGTCTGTGATTATCTCGCTGAAAAATGGAGTGCTAAAATTATCATTTTTGGGGCACCGGGGCATCAGGATGAGTTGCAGGAATTTTTGGATTTTATGCAGCATAAACCCATAGTCGCCCTTGGAAAAGCAACGCTCAAACAGTCCGCTGCCCTCCTGTTGAAGTGCACATTGGCCATTTGTAACGACAGTGGTTTAATGCACATCAGCGCAGCACTCGGTGTCCCAACAGTAGCGATTTACGGACCGACGGATTTTTATCGAACTTCTCTGAGGCGTTATGGATCGCAGCATGTTTTGGTTCGCAAAGAAGTGCCGTGTGCACCGTGTTTTCGCATGCGTGGTGAAGATGCGGTTCTTAATTGTGCCGACCGGATTTGTCTGAACACTATCGAGATTGAAGATGTGATAGCCGCCTGTGAAAATGTCATCGGGCAGACAAGCAAAAATTCAAAAGTACAGGTAATAGAAGAAAAGCAGGTTAAGCAAACACGAAAGATAGGAAAACGACTTTCCGATGTGTCGGTTTAACACTGCTTATCAAGTTCGCTCATCAAAATGCAAACCCACCCCTGACTGCTGCTCATCGGCTTCGCCGTTCGCATCGGTCGTCCCCTCCCAGGAGGGGATTTAGCCTGAGGCAATATTGAAGTCCCCTCCCGGGAGGGGACGATATGCGAAAAAAGCGTAGCATTTTTAAGCATATCAGGGGTGGGTTTGTGCCAAGCCGAGCAAACTAGATAACTGGAGATTTAACACCTTATGTTTTTATTTTGAAGGGAAAAATCGTAGACACTGTTGCAAATTTTAAAGAACTAAAAGCACGCGTTTCCTATTCAAAAGAAAAATTCTTGGAATCAAAAATCCAATTTTAAATTATCAAACTAACTAAAACCGCAATGTATCATAAATTAAAAGTGAATGCCTCCCGTGCCGCTAAATTGCCTCCACAGGAGTTCTTTGCGAAGAGTGTGGATTATGTTCAGCGTCGCATTCAGAACAAAGTAAAAAAATATCGATACATGCATCATGAACAATTGCCTTCCGTGAACCTGCCAATTTCTGAAACTTGTGCGGGTATGTTTGATTTTTCTGAAAAATGTTTGCCGGAAACCGCAGCTCTTTTCCAACAAAATGCAAAGCATGTTCTTGCCCACGAATTCGCCCTCTTTGATTCTGGTCGAATGAAAAATGAGTTTTTTGATCGGGAGCTGGCCGTTTTGGATGCACGCATGGACCGCATTCACCTGCAAAGCGCCCGTAGACTTTTTACCATGCTCTCCCCGGGTTATCAACCGATTGACTGGCAATGCGATGTGAAGTCGGCA
>JACKDF010000044.1 GCA_020633655.1 Deferribacteres bacterium | reverse complement strand
GATGGCGACATTGGCGAAAAAGTTGCTGACATGCTGGAACAGCAGGAATGTACGGTTTGGCGGGTTCACCGGTCGCTGCGATTCAATGACAGTTTCCAAAAACTTGACCATCACTGCTATCGCATTCGCAGCGCGCAAGGCGAAGATTTGCAACAACTTTTGGATGAGATTGAAAGCCAAGGTGGCCTTGATGGCGTGCTCGATTTCTGGTCACTGCAGGAACAGCCGGTTGACGAGTGTCAGGCGGAAACAATCGCAACTGCTGTCGAACGCATTAACTTTCCCGTGGTTCTTCTTATTCAGGAACTGACCAGACGCGCCCTGTCGCCGCGAATGTGGTTATTCACCCACAATGCGTGGAACATCAATCCCGACGCGATCGCTTCCGGAGCAGCCCGTCATTCTTTATGGGGGCTGGGTCGCGTTATTCGACTGGAGCATCCTGAATTTCGCTGTTCGCTGGTTGATATTGATAAAAATGCTTTGTGCGAAAAACAAATTTTAGCCGAATTGATTGCCAATACAAATGAACAGGAAATCCGGCTTGCTGCACAACAGCGGCTGGTTGCACGGCTGGCGACGGCTCCCGATGAGATAGAATCGAAGTTCAAAGCGTCCCCGGAAAACAACAGCAAACAACCCTGGCAAATCGAATGGACGAAGGACAATCAAATCACCGTCATTCCTGCGAGTCGACCGAAACTGCAAGCACAGCAAGCAGTTGTTAATGTCCGAAATTGCGTCATTCACGCTCCCGGTACAACCGGCGACTCGCGTTTGCCGGTCAATAAAATGGGAACAACTTTAACGGGTGGCACGGTCGAATCGAGCTCAGTCGATGCTGTGCATCCGGGCGACCACATCGTCTGGATCGGTGCAAAACGCTCGACGACTTCATCGGCCGTTTTACGCGCTGATGAAATGTGGGTGCTATCGCCAAATTTGTACCTGCCCGATGCAATAGCCAGCGCCGGTCCGTATCTGGCAGCTTTTTATGGCCTCATTGATGTGGCCAAACTTCAGCATGGCGACAGAGTGCTGGTCATTGCTGATAATCCGCTGGCGCTTGCTGCCGCGCATGTCATTCGCTGGATGTGTGCCGAAGCGATCATCGCCATACCCGAGGGAGATAACGGCGAATTTCGCAACGCTGGCTTTCTCGATGTTCTCGATCTGAATGCTGCCGATATCGACGAAAAATTAGAGCATTATTTTATACATCGCACAGCAGATATATTGTTCTTTGCGACAACTGAACCGAAAGATAGGACCCCGGCAAAATACCTTAGTGACACCGGCCATTGCCTTTGGATGCCATTCGCTAGCGATGCCCGGCCACCTCGCATTTATGGCAACCAAACCTTGACCTCGCTGGATATCGGACGTTCTTTTACCCATAATTCGCACCAAATACGGGATGCCTGGAAGCGCGTAACGGCGTTATTAAATGCTGGTACATTGCCGTTTATCACCATGCCGCAATTTCGATTGAGTGAATTGCTTGAACACCCGGATATGCTCAACAATGGTCATGAAGCCGTGGTTACGCTGGATGAAGTACCGGTCACAGGAATTCATCATTCAGTCATCCGTTCTGATACAACTTATCTGATCATTGGCGGTATGGGTGGACTTGGTTTGAGTATTTGTAAAGAGCTGATTGAGTCAGGCGCACGGTCTCTTGTGCTTGTCGGGCGACGCGCCGCATCCCAATCGGCCAGGCAGCAAATTAATACATTGATGAAGTCCGGCGCTTCAATTATCACACTTCAGGGCGATATGTCCTATGAAACCGATGTGCGGCGCATTCTCGATTATATCGCTGATCATTTGCCGCCATTAGCCGGTGTAATCAACAGTGCTGGGTTACTGAGAGATGCAACGCTTTTAAAGCAAGATCGCCAGCTGTTTGTTCAGGCGTTTCCACCCAAAGTGCAATGCGCCTGGAATTTACACCGTCTGACACGCGACCTGCCTCTTGATTTTTTCGTCATGTTCTCCTCTGCGGCTGGTTTACTGGGCTCCCCGGGACAGGCAAATTATGCGACAGCAAATACATTTCTCGACGGTCTTGTCTATGCACGTCGGGCGCAAGGGTTGCCTGCACAAGCAATCCAGTGGGGTGCATGGGCAGAAGTGGGATTAGCTGCCCGGCCTGATCGAAATGAACGGTTGGCCTGGCGCGGTCTTGAAAGTTTTGCACCAGAAGCAGGAGCGGCGCTTTTTACGAGTATAGTCGAGCGTCCGGAACCTGTTCTTGCTGCCATGATCTTCAAGCCCGGTCGATGGCGCAGAGCCAATCCAGGGGCAGACAGAGACATGCGCTATGCACAATTGGAAAAACCTGCTCCCTCCGACGCGCTTCCGTTGGCGATTGCGCCGGTGCCTTCCCATGTTCCAGAAGCAAGCGAAAGAAAGCAACAAATGGATCACACATCGCTACTCCAAAAATTAAGGGCGGAAATCGCCAGAATTGCCCGAATTCCTGAATCAAGAATAGAAGATAATATTGCTATTACTGAACTCGGATTTGATTCGCTGATGATGGTCGAACTCAGCGCCAGTATTGAACAGATATTTAATGCAGTAATTCCTATTCCCGTGCTTATGAAGGGACCGGGTATTAAATCGCTGAGTGAGCATATTTCCGAAACAATTGGGGAAGTAGAGACAGCAAACGCACCGACAAAACCGGTACCTGCAGATAAAGTTCAGAAATCGGCAACCCGGCAGCAAGCAATGGGAAACAACTCGGCGCTCCGGCAATTGCGCAACGACGTCGCACGGATCGCCCGCATACCGGAATCCCGTCTGGACAATTCTGTGTCGATCGTACATCTCGGCTTCGATTCCCTGATGATGGTCGAGCTTAGTGTTGCTATCGAAAATTCATTTCATGTTCAGGTGCCGGTTGCCATGCTTATCAAAGGACCGAGTCTTGAAGAATTGGTGGAAATCCTGCGAAAAGAAGGACAGCCGGAATCGCAATCAACCGGAATCGAAGCTGATTTAATTCTCCCTGATGAAATCAAGTTACGATCACATCGACAAGGTCATATGAAACCGAAACGCGTGTTGCTTACAGGCGCGACCGGATTTTTGGGACAGCATCTTGTGGAAACGCTCATGCGTTCGGATGTTGAGAAAGTAAGTTGCCTCGTTCGCGGCGATGATGGGAAATCACGGCTCAAACAAAGTGTCAATGATCAAGATGGATTATTTGAGGCAAAAGTGGAGGTGATTAATGGCGATTTATCGAAGCCAAACTGGGGGCTTGAAGAACCGCTATCGACGCTTCTTCAATCAATGGATGTCGTCATTCATAATGGAGCGGCCGTCAATTTTATACAACCTTATGAAGCATTGCGCGATACCAATGTGCAAAGCCTTTTGGAACTACTGATAGCCTCTTCAGAAAATCCACCTGTTCTGCATTTTATTTCAACCTGGGCCGTATTTTCAAGTCCTGCGTATGCCGGAAAAATAATTCATGAAAACGACTGGTCGGAAATTCTGCCGGAATCCGGCTATCGACAAAGTAAATATGTGGCGGAGCAGCTAGTCAAGCAAGCCATCGGTCGTGGCTTTCCGATCCAGGTGCATCGTCCGGCGCTCATTGGGCCCCACAGCGAAACCGGCGAGCGGAATCCTGCGGAGTTTTTCGGTGCTTTGGTCTCGGCAGCGTTGCAAACCCGTACGGCACCGGATATTGAGCTGCTCGTCCCCATCGCTTCCGTGGATACCATCACACAGGGAATCGTCTCTTCTGTTCTGTACGGTGAAACTTATCCCCACGCACTGCACTGGTGCCACCATGAACCGATGAAATGGAAAGATTTGGTTGCCTGGCTATCGCAGCAACAACCGATTGAATTGGTGCCATACCCTGAATGGCGTACCCAAATGGCGCAACTGAAGCATTCAACTTTTTCGGCATTTTTACCACTACTTCCCGAAAATTTAGTGGAAGGTGACTTTGGCTACCTGCGTGCAGCGATAAAAGGCAATGCACCGGAAGTCTTTGAAGTGAACCGCACCGCTGCGCTGTTTCCTGAACTTGAATCCAACAGTGATTTTTCTTTTAAGGTGATGGAGGCGTTTATTAAGAAGATGTGAGATGCGATGGTTAGGTGAGACGGAGCATGTTTCGGCATGTACTCGCAGCCACGGTCACCGTGGCTGCGCTCCCCGGACGCTCCGCGTCCCCACGGGAAAAATTGCTATACTCTTTGTCTTCTGAATACACAACTTAAAAACGACAAATACTTTTCAAAACCTGGGGGAATAAAAAATGGGGCGAAGTCGCTACAAAATTTTTGCAGATGATCCGAATCATCCCTACTTTTTAACATGCACTATTGTCAATTGGCTGCCGTTTTTCAGTAATCCGGACCATGTATCCATCATTCTGGAATCACTGGAATTCATGCAAAGGAATAAACGCATGCAGATTTTTGCGTACGTCATTCTTGAAAACCACATGCATCTGGTTGCTTCTGCAAAAGATTTGTCGAAGGAAATGGGTGATTTCAAATCGTATACAGCGCGATGCATTATTGACCATTTGATTGAGCGGAAAGCACATGCACTTCTACGACAATTGAAAGAACATAAATTGCCCGGCCGTACTGATCGTGAGTACCAGTTCTGGCAGCATGGCTCGCATCCGCAACGTATTTTTTCTCGAAAAATGATGCAGCAGAAGATCGACTACACCCATCAGAATCCAGTGAAACGTGGCTATGTGGACCTGCCACAGCATTGGCGTTATTCTAGTGCCCGGAATTATATGGGGGAAGAAGGATTGCTTGCGGTTGAGACAGATTGGTAGGTTTGGGGGCGGGGGACGCAGAGCGTCCTTTTGGTGCAGCCACGGAGACCGTGGCTGCGAATAAATCGCCAAACAACCTATGATTGGAGCCTGAACAAAGCTCAATGGCGGCATATTATTAATGGGTTTGGCGTTAATCTGAGTGGATATCCGTGGGGGCAAAATTTTGTTCATGATACTAGAGATATTGCAAGATTTAGATATGCAATTGCCTTTTTAAGCCATTGGATGATCCGATAAGTTATTTTGTGGAAGGTAAAATTTGAATGAAACGATTCTTCCTGCTACTGATCGTTTTGCCATTTATTTCTTGTATACTAAGGCTAGATGGAAAATGGCTTGCTGAAGGAGGGTATAGGCCAATTAAACCCAAATTTAGACTGAGTAAAGAAAAATTTACTTTGCCGTATAATTCAGTATTAGATACGGATGCTCTATATTTTACTCGTGGAGATAAATACAAAGCATTTTATCGTTTTTGGAAAAATGGTCGAGTTTATCATAGCCCTGGTCATACTTCTCTTCCTGAGGATTATCGGTATTACAATGAGACTAGGAAAGGATTTATTGGATATTATAAAATTGAAGAGAATAATGAAATTACAATAGAATTATTTTATCCCGTTATGGGGAATGCATACTTACAGAACTATGGGACTGTTTTTGGTGATTCAATCATAATCGATAGAGTTGAGGATCATTTAATACCATTCAAAACAAGAAAAAGAAAATTGAAAAAACAATATGTTAATCGACTATATAAATTTAAACCAGCCTGGCTTTTCCTGTATTCTCAGCCTTATTGGTAATATCGTATTTCACTAGCAGCCACGGTCTCCGTGGCTGCGCTCCCCGGACGCTCTGCGTCCCTAAAACCAACCACATCTGCCTTGCCTCTCCACCAAAATTGAAAATTGTTTGTTGATTATTGAGTGTTGATTATTGTATCTCGCAAACTCTCTAATTTTCCAGCGTTTACACTCTTTTCTTGCTTTTGACTGTAAAATAAATTACAATAATCATTAATAATTTTTCCAATCATAACATCTCATCAGCAAACTCAGGCCGCTTCCATGAACGAATCAACAGGGGTTATCATCCAGGGTACAAAATCGGGTCTCGTTATTTCACTGGACGATGCAATCGCGATGGACGAGCTGGTTTCCCAGTTGAAATCCAAACTGGACAAGTCCGGGCAGTTCTTCGCCAACGCCGATGTTGTTTTCAATCTGGGTGAACGTGAGATCGGCGAGGACGAACTGGCAACACTCCGCGATACGGCATCGACGGCAAAAGGCTTGCAACTGACGGGCATAAAAGCCTATTCCAAATCATCGCTGAAGATCGCCGAGAAATTGGGCTTGACTGCGAAAGAATTAAAGCATAATAATCACGTCGCATCGAAACCAATTTTTTCAGTACCAAAACGCAGTTCGGAACTGACAGCAACCTTTATTCGCCGCACAGTCCGGTCGGGCCAGGTTGTCGAGTCCGATGGCCATCTCATCGTTTTGGGCGATGCGAATATCGGATCGGAAATCGCGGCTGCTGGTGATATCATCATTTTTGGTGCCTTGCGTGGCCATGCCTTTGCCGGAGCAAATGGCCGCAAGCAGTCGATAGTTGCGGCGTTGCATCTCGCACCGGTCCTGTTGCGCATCGATGAAGCGGTGGCCCGTTGTGATGATAAAAAATCGAATTCACAAAAAGCGGAATTCGCATTTATAGAGAATGGAAATATTGTTATTGATGACTGGACAAATAAAAATCGATTGAGTATTATTGATCCGGATTTTAAATAAAATTTTACTAAGCGATTCGGGCTTCGGCAAGCTCAGCCACCGAAAGGAGCCTGAGCTTGCCGAAGGCGAAAACGCTCGATTGAAATAAAACCAAACATGAGGACAAAGCATGTCTGAATCAATTGTCGTGACATCAGGCAAAGGTGGGGTAGGGAAGACCACTGTCGTTGCCCACGTTGGAACAGCACTCGCAAAACGCGACAAAAAAGTGGTGGTCATCGATGCCGATATCGGTTTACGAAATCTCGATATTGTGCTGGGACTCGAAAACCGCATTGTGTACGATTTGGTGAATGTCATCGAAGGCGCGTGCAAATTGAAACAAGCGCTCATTCGCGACAAGCGCGTGCCGGGTTTGTATCTGCTGCCCGCATCGCAATCGCGCACCAAAGAAGCTGTAAAACCCGAGGAGATGAAGCAACTGGTGGATGAACTGCGCCAGGATTTTGACTACATTCTCATCGATTCGCCGGCCGGAATCGAAGGTGGCTTTCGAAATGCCCTCGCCGGCGCCGACAGAGCCATCGTCGTGACAACGCCACATGTTTCCGCTGTTCGCGATGCCGACCGCATTATCGGACTCATCGAAGCAGCAGAAAAGGGGGCGCCGCAGCTCATCATCAACCGTCTGGACATGGCCATCGTGAAAAAAGGCGATATGCTTGATCAGGATGACGTCGTCGATATACTGGCCGTGCGTCTGCTCGGTATCGTGCCGGAGGATGACGGCATTTTAGCAGCTTCAAACCGTGGCGAGTCCGTGGTGATGAATGGCAAATACCGCTCCGGAGAAGCGTTCTCACGCATTGCAGCACGCATTGAAGGGGAAGACGTGCCATTTATGGATTTGGATTATAATACCGGTCTTTTGCAGAAATTAAAGCAACTTGTTGGTAACCGAGCTGCATCATAGGAGAAGAATATGTCCTGGGCAACTGCCTTTAGAAAAAAAGAATCGTCGAAGGAACGGGCAAAGAGCCGGCTGAAGCTCGTGCTCACGCACGACCGTGCAAGTATTTCGCCAGGTGTTCTGCAAATGATTAAAAAAGATATTTTGGCGGTGATTAAAAAATATGTCGAAGTAGATGGACGCAGCATGCAGGTCAATATTACGGAAGACAGCTCGAAGGTTGAGCTTGTGGCTAATATCCCCATAAAAAATTCCCGACGGCATGAATAATTCGATAGCGCTGACAGGGTTCCGAACCCTGTCG
>JACKDF010000043.1 GCA_020633655.1 Deferribacteres bacterium | reverse complement strand
AACCAATAATTTTAATCATGACTGTTTGCAATGCCACGATCAGGCGAAATGGTCACCGGCATTTTTTGACCACAACAATACGCAGTTTCCATTAGTTGGAGCACATACCAACATCAGTTGTGTGGACTGTCACTCTTCTGGTTACAGCAACACGGCAAGTGATTGCTATTCCTGTCACCAAAGCAATTTTACGGCGACAACCGATCCGAATCATGTGACGAATAACTTCAGTCATGACTGTCTGCAATGTCACGATCAGACGAAATGGTCACCGGCAACGTTTGATCACAATACGACGCAGTTTCCTCTCACCGGTGCGCATGTGAATGTTGCCTGCACAAACTGCCATAGTTCCGGTTATTCAAATACTGCAGCTGATTGTTATTCATGCCATAAATCGGAATACGATCAAACCAACGACCCGAATCATGCAGCAGCATCTTTTCCAACGGATTGCGCCCAATGCCACAATACAACAAACTGGGGTGATGCGAATTGGGATCATGACAATCAGTATTTCCCGATTAATAGTGGCAAACACCGGGGTGAATGGAATACATGTGCAGATTGCCACGCGAACACAAATGATTATGGCACCTTCTCTTGTATCGATTGCCATGAACATGAAAAAACACGCACAGATAATCAACATATTGGAGAGGTAAGGAATTATACCTACGATAGTGCTGCATGTTATAATTGCCATCCACAAGGGAAAGCTGATAATTAAAATGAGAAATTTTGATAATTATATGAGGCTCGGGTTGAAACGATGGTTTTTGTTTTCATTGAGTCTATTTTCAATGAATTTGTTGCTTTTTAAATCGCTTGGTGCTCAGTCAGGAAAAACGGTCTTTACGATAAAATATATTTCTAACGATAATGTTTATCTCAATGCCGGCACGGAAGATGGACTTGCAGTAGGTGACAAATTAGCGATTGTGAATGGTGAAAAGCTCGCTGCAGAAATCTCCATCATATTTATCTCAAAACATTCATCCTCGTGTAAAATAGAAAAGAAAGTAAGTTCTATATCAAAAGGTGATAAGGCCATCCTGATCAGAAGAAGGGTTCCGACAAATTCCGCTGAAACACCAATTGCCCCATCACCGCAAAAAAAGTCGCAAAACCTAACTCGTTCGGTCCCAAAACGGAGTATACCGGAGCGTGAGAGGAAAAAAAGCACAACCCGTGTAAGCGGGAGTGTTGCCCTGCAAAACTATCAATTGGTGGATCACTCCTCAAATCATTTGGACTTTGAACAACCTACATTTCGCCTGCGATTGCGTGCACGGCAACTCTGGGGAAAGGCTTATAATTTAGACATAAGAACACGCTCGCGTTATTATCAGCGCTCCACGAGCTACAATACAATTGAATCACAGAAATGGCGCAACAGAATATACGAAGTGTCCTTCGATTACAATGATCCGGGTGCACTTTTGAACTATAAATTCGGTCGAATCATTTCCAATAAATTCAGCGGTATTGGTTATATCGATGGCGCACAGTTACAAATCAACGTATCGGAAAAGTTGAAAAGCGGTGTTTTTGCGGGCACGCAACCGCAATGGCAGTACTCAAGTTTTCAGTCATCCATGGAAAAATACGGCGGATTTTTAAATTTTACACAGGGCGAGTATGGTCAAAACCGGTTCGAGTCGACACTTGCCGCTGCCGGAGAATACCATAAGGGCGTCATCAGCAGAGAATTTTTATATCTGCAAAATAATTATTCCGGTGGTTCACGTTGGAATTTTTACCATAGCATGGAGTTAGACATCAACCGGGATTGGCGTAAGGAATTGACAAGCAGCAGTGTTGCTTTGAGCAGCTTGTATTTATCCTTGCGATTAAACGTGTCCCGGCGCTTAGCAACAACATTGTCCTATGATAACCGGACGAATTATTACTCCTATGAAACCCGAACGTTAGCAGACAGTTTGTTCGATGATGCAATGCGCCAGGGATTGCGGTCAAATATAAGTTTGAAGTTAAGTTATAGTATGCGTCTTTACGCAAATGTGGGTGTGCGAAAAAAAGAATCCGATAATACAGCGACAGTGAGTTATTACGGTGGATTCAACAAAAGTAATTTTCTCCTGCGTCAGATGTATCTAAATCTGCGTTTTTCCGGATTTTCAAATCTCTATGCCAAGGGTTTTAATCCCTCAGTACGACTGGGAAAATCGTTTCGTTTTGGCCATTCTCTTAATATGAGTTATGGCAATTATAAATATACACTTGACATTTCGAACCAAAGCAGGATGAACCAGTGGATACGACTCGATGGTACATTCGAAATGAAATACAATTTTTTCTTCTCGGGTGAAGTAAGCTATAATTGGGGCGATGACAGCTCCGATCATAGAATACTTACTGAATTAGGCTACCGGTTCTAGAAAGGCAAACAGGATGGAATCCTTTTTTCTTTGGTCAATGGTCGTTACAGTTTGTAGCGCTATTTTTTTGTCGTATTTTATAAAATTTCGTCGCCACCAGAAGCAGGACATTTCCCGCAAACAGGAGGCGATTTCTCTGGGAGCGGATAAACCTTTAGCACAATATCCCCTCATCGATGTTATCAAATGCATCGGATGCGCCACGTGTGTCAAAGCGTGTCCCGAGCAGGAAGTTCTCGGGATTGTGTTTGGAAAATCTACGGTGATTAACGGTTTGAAATGTATCGGCCATGGTAAATGTGCTGATGCCTGTCCTGTCGGGGCCATTACCGTGGGCCTCGGTGATGTGAAAGACCGGGATGATATTCCGGTCATGAATGAGTTCAATGAAACGGTGATTCCTAACCTGTATATCGCCGGTGAGTTAGGTGGTTTTGCCCTCATTAAAAATGCCATTTCACAAGGCACAATGGTGATTGACAGGATTGCTGCAATTCCTCAACGCTCAAAGGATCCGGAGATCAAAGATGTTCTCATTGTTGGCGCCGGACCTTCAGGGATGAGTGCCGCCCTGAATGCCGTAAAACATAAACTGTCTTATCTTGTTCTTGATCAACAGGGAGCAGGTGGAACTATTTTACAATATCCGCGAAAAAAAATTGTTTTGTTGCAACCTGTGGAAATACCACTTTATGGTGTGCTTACGAAGACAGAATATTCCAAGGAAGAACTTTTGGATATATGGTTAGGGCTGAAGAAAAAGTATAGTCTCAATATAAAAGCAGGGGTGAAGGTAACTAATATTCTTAAGGCGGATAACCATCTCATCGTTGAAAGCCAGGATGGCGTTTTCCATGCGCGAAATGTTGTTCTTGCCCTTGGTCGTCGCGGAACACCACGGAAACTCGGTGTTCAAGGAGAGAATTCTGCGAAAGTCATGTACAAACTCATCGATGCTGAGGCACATCAAAATGAGAATGTTTTGGTTGTCGGTGGAGGAGACAGCGCTATTGAAGCAGCCTCTGGTCTTGCCTTTCAGGGCACAAACAATGTGACCTTGTCTTATCGCAAGAGTCAATTTTTTCGTTTGAAAAAGAAAAATGCAGAAAGAATTCAGGAGCTCATTGCCAATGGACAGGTGCGTGCAATCATGGATTCACAAGTTACTGAGATAAACGAAGATTCGGTATATCTCGATGTAAAGGGACGGCGTGGGAAACTGGCGAATGACTTTGTGTTTGTTTTTGCTGGTGGCGAACCACCGTTTGATTTGTTGAAGAAAATGGGAGTCAAATTTGGTGGCAATTGAACCCAGATTTACGGGCATTGAGCATTGCAGCCAAAATTATGGATAACGCACGGATTTCCCGGATAGCATTGAGGGGATTAATACACAGCCTCTAATTTATCACAATAAATCCTATCATATATCCCGTCAATATAAACTCACCTAATATGTTTGAGCGAATTCGTATCATCCAATCTATTTTAATTATTGCAAACAAAAAGAAAAAATATTAATATACTTCCTAACAACACATTCTCCTAATTACAACAAATTAAATGAGGCATAATGCGCGTTCGTCCACGATTTCGAAAAATTGTTTCTTTGTCCCCCCAGGAAGTTTTCTCTCGAATTCAACAATTTCTGCAACAAAAGGATGCACCTTGCACAGGTACTTTTTTGAGCAGTTTTGCTATTCTACGAATACCACCGGAACAGCAACATCTGTGGTCGCCGGAGTTATCTATCGAGGCGGAAGAAACTGCGGAAGGCACATTAATTCGGGGTCTTTTCAGTCCTAAACCGCCTGTTTGGACTTTTTTTGCCAGTCTTTATTTTTTTGTTATTTTTGTTGGTGTCGCTGGTGGATTCTATGGATTAATTCAGCTTAATCTGGGCATAAAACCGGATGCCTTTTGGGCAGTGCCGCTCTCCCTTGTATTGCTTGCTGGTGCTTACGCTACAGCATACACCGGACAAAAACTCAGCCAGGAACAGATGGTAACCATGCGTGATTTTTTGGAACAGTCCCTGAATGGAAAATGATTTGATTCAATTCGAAACCACTATAAAAAACAGTACGCTGTCAGGTTTTTGCAGGTGCTGAGGGCATTGCAATTTTAATCCGAACCACGGCGTTATTGTACTTTACACTTCTACAAATTTTATTTATTATCAACCACTGCAGACCTGCGGAATAGTTTCCTTGTGTTGTCTTGTGTGGTAAGTTATTCAACGCCTGATTCGTGCCGGCTTGAAGAAACTTTAATCCCGATTTCTGCAAGACTCAACAGGGATATGTGTGAGCGGGATAATGCCGTGAATACATTAAAGGATCGATCCGGTTAGTTTTTTTCAATTGGTGGATGCTCGTGTCTTAAACAAATTCTTCCGTTTTATCAATATTAATTGGGAAACAAAAAATGTTAGCTGCAAAAAAATACGATGCGAGTTTGCAATCGGAAAAGTTTGATGCAATTATCATTGGTTCTGGCATAAGTGGCCTCTCTACAGCAGTATTTCTGGCAAAAGCAGGGAAAAAAGTTCTGGTTCTCGAACAGCATTTTAAAGCCGGTGGTTACACCCATATTTTCAAGCGTAAAGATTTTGAATGGGATATCGGTGTGCATTATATCGGTGATGTCCATAAGGAAAATTCTGCTTTAAAAATACTCTTTGAGGATATTACGGATAAAGCGCTGCAATGGGCTCCTATGGATGCGGTTTATGACCGCATGATATTTCCGGATCATTCCTATGATTTTGTGGCTGGCCGGGAGAATTTTATTGAAAAAATGACAACTTATTTTCCTGATGAAAGAGACGCTATCGTTCAATATCTCGATCTGGTGAAACAATCTGTGAGATCGGCAAGGAACTTTTTTGTAAACAAGGCGTTGTCGCCGGTGCAGGCAAAATTGAGCTATCCCGTGATGTCGGCAGCATTTCACAAATTTTCAGATCAAACAACTTTCCAGGTTTTATCGCAATTGACGATGAACAAAAATCTTATCGGAGTTTTGACAGGGCAATGGGGTGATTATGGTTTGCCGCCTGGACAAAGCACATTTGCCATGCATGCTATGCTCGTGAATCATTATCTCGACGGTGGAAATTATCCCATCGGTGGCTCTGCACGTTTTGCCGCTACGATAATTCCTGTTATTGAAAAAAATCACGGGAAGGTCGTTGTTAGTGCAGAAGTTGATGAAATTTTAATTCACAAGGAACAGGCCGTTGGCGTTCGTCTGAATAATGGCGATGAATTGACCGCCCCAATTGTTATAAGCAGCGCCGGTGTATTTAATACATTTGGCCGGCTTGTAAAGGGCGAAGATGTACAGAAACAGTTGCAGGAAGTGCAGCGCAGTTCTTCCTACTTTTGCTTGTATATTGGATTTAATAAAACGGCACATGAGCTCGGATTACAAAAAACAAATCTCTGGGTTTATCCCGATTATGATCATGATAAAACAGTTGAGAATTTTGCGAAAGATCCGGAATCCAATCCGCTTCCGGTTGCTTATTTGTCTTTTGCCTCTGCGAAGGATCCGAGCTGGGATCAGCGTCATCCCGGTACTGCAACAATGGAAATTGTTGGAATGGCTCCATTTGCAATGTTTGACAAATGGCGTGGAAGCGTCTGGCAAAAGCGTGATGAAGAATACTTGAAAACCAAGGAACAGATGACAGAACGATTGTTGGAGCAAGCATTCAGCGTGTTGCCGCATCTTCGCGGCAAAGTGGACTACCTCGAAGCTTCAACGCCGCTGACTACAAAACATTTCTCCGGCTATGAGTTTGGCGAGCTTTACGGTTTAAATCATAATCCTGTACGTATGCGGCAAAAATGGTTACGGCCTCAGACCGCGGTTAAAAATTTGTACCTCACAGGCCAGGATATTACCACGGCTGGTATCGGTGGCGCTTTGATGGCTGGCGTCCTCACCGCCTCGGCCATTCTGAAACGAAATGTGATCGATGATGTCGTAGAACGCCGAACTTTGAAAAGGAAGGAATAGTGCATGAAGTCAATTAAAAATGAAACGCCTGTTCGTAAATTGCCTGTAGATGGCGCAACGCTTCCGGAAATTTTTCTGAAACAAGTTGAGAATTACGGAAGCAAGCGCATCGCGCTACGGCAGAAAACCGGAAACATGTGGCGCGAATTTACCTGGCAGGATTATCTCAATTATGTTGAGAAGGTTGCCGGGGGTTTGTTGCAGGCGGGTGTTACGACAAGTGATAAAATCTGTATTGTCTCGAACAATTGCCCCGAATGGCTTTTCATCGGCGTAGCGACACAAAGCCTGGGCGCATGGCTGGTACCTATTTATCCAAACAGTACGCCTGATCAGCTGCAGTATATTGTTGAGCACAGTGGCGCAAAAGTACTTTTTGTTGAAGATGATGAGCAAATGACGAAAGCAGCAAAACTTCAATTGGAGAGTACACAGCTTGAACTTATCGTAAGAATTTTTCCGGATAAAAACAGCCTGCCGGCCAATAAATTGTTCAAGCACTTTTTGCAGCAAGGGGAGCACTATGGCCATGCCAACCCCGGATTTCTGCAAAAGAATATTGCAGCTCTTTCTCCGGAATCCCCAGCGGGTATTATTTACACCTCGGGCACAACAGGGCATCCTAAGGGTGTATTACTCAGTCAGCGAAACATCCTTTTTGAGACAGCAAGTCTTTTAACAATGCATGATTATATTTGGGAAGAAGATACGATTTCATTTCTGCCTTTGTCTCATATTGCCGAGCAATTGCAGAATTTCTGCATCGGGATTAGTGCAGGGTTTCGCACCTCCTTTGTGCAGAACATGCAAACTGTCAAAGATGATTTATTGGAAGTCAGGCCAACGGTCTTCTTTTCTGTACCACGGCTTTATGAGAAAGTGCGTGCTGGTATTTTGGAAACGGTCGCAGTTTCATCACCCATAAAGAAATTCCTTTTTAATTGGGCGATACAGGGTGGTGAAAAAATGCGCGTTTATCGCAACAGCACAAAGGATACACCTTTTACAGTTAAGTTGATTTGGCGGCTGGTGGATAAAATCGTACTTGGCAAAATCAGAGTGAAACTCGGATTGAATCGCGTAAAGCTGTTTATAAGTGGCGCTGCCCCGTTGCCGATTGAAGTATCGCGTTTCTTTGGTGCCCTTGGCATCGATATCTATGAAGCTTTTGGGCAGACAGAATGTACCGGTGTGTGCAGTGCAACAATGCAGCATAAAACTGTACCCGGAGCGGTTGGTGCGGTTCTTCCCGGTTGTGAGGTACGCATCGCAGAGGATGGTGAAATTCTTGTGAAAGGCGATAATTTATTCGCTGGTTATTTAAATAATGAGGCTGCGACCCAGGAAGTTCTGCGTGATGGATGGCTGCACACTGGTGATATCGGTTTTTTTGATGATAATAATTATCTGCACATCACCGACCGCAAAAAAGATATACTCGTGACAGCAGGTGGAAAGAATATCGCACCGCAGAATATTGAGAGTCTGTTAAAGTGCTATCCCGGGATCGGGCATGTTGCAGTTATTGGTGATCGCAAGAAATATCTAACATGCCTGGTTACGCTGGATAAAGAGGGG
>JACKDF010000042.1 GCA_020633655.1 Deferribacteres bacterium | reverse complement strand
AAAGCCCTCAACCTGCGCTAACAGGAGACCGGATGCATCGTAAATGTTGAGCGTTACCGAAAAACCGGTTGGATTGTTTTCATTGCTGATTGCTTCAATCCATCGGGCACTTGCCAAACCGTTGTAGTCGTACAGTTTTAGGCTGTGTAATTTTGTCGGTAAATACAACGACGGACTTCCGTTCCGCATCGCCAGCAACGTCGAAAATCCTGCCTGAAAACAATTATCCAATACGGCGGGGTGGGCAGCAAAACCTTGGTGGACATCATTCCCGGAAAGGCTGGCCAAACCCTTACGATCGCCGTAATGGATCGCATAGAGCTTTTTGAATGGCCCGTCGTATTGTAATCCGATGGACGCTAACCATGAATAAAACGTATCCTGATTATCGTATGCGGCGCTCCATGCGGGTGATTGAAATGAGGCAATTTCTGCGTTTGCAGGCGCGGTCGCTGTATCACAGCGCTTGAAATGTCCTGAGGCGTGGAGTGCGCCATTTTCGGTGTTATAGAACATGACTTTATAGCTCTCATCTTTTTCAAGCTGACACACAACCTGCAGTTCAACTGGATGATCTTGCGTAAGGAAAAGCGCTTTATGGAATGCAAAATTGAATACTTCAACCGGAACTTTACCAAAGATTTGACGGGCCATCGCTAAGGCCAGATCAACATACCCCGCGCCCGGGAACACGATTTCACCCTGCACCCTATGCCCTTCCAACATTGCATGGTCCGATGGATCGAGCACGACGGTCCATCTGCGGTCCGAAGTGCGCTCGGCCGGTAGAAATTCGCTGACGACAAAAGGATGCAACCCATTATTTGTTGCAGTGCGTTTGGATTGCTGGTAGGAGTCAAAATCAACAGGATAGGAATCATTCTGCAACGGCGTCACCGGAAGCCGCAGCATAGGGCCGTCGCCAAAGAGTCCTTTCAGTTCAAGCTTAACACCACGGGTTAACAAATCTGCAATGGTTCGCCATAAAACGAGCCGTTCATCTTCGTTGCGCCGCATCGTTGGAAAAGCACCTAAGGCGGAGGTTGCTTTGGCTGATTGCTGAATGGCCTGACAAAGAATGGGATGCGGATTCACTTCGATGAAAATTGAAATTCCCTGCTCAATAGCGGCTTCGACGGAATCAGAAAAAAGCACTGTGTTGCGCAAATTTTCCCACCAGTATTCCGCATTAAAACCGGCGGCGTCTTCAGGACGCCGGCCAAATCGCGGCCTTACCGTCGAGAAAAACGGAACGCGAATCTCTTGGCCTTTTACATCTTTCAGTTCTTCCATTAGCGCGTCTTTTAACGGCTCCACCTGGGGACTATGCGAGGCTATATCGACTTTTACAGGCCGGCAAAACACGTTCTCTTTTTCCAGTTTCGCAGCAATCGTATTTAATACGTCGGCATTTCCGGAAAGCACGGAGGATTTAGGGCTATTGCAAACACCCAATGCAATATCTTCCGCATGTGCATCTGCAATTTTTTGTGCTTCGTCCGTTGGCAAGCCGACGACAAGCATACCGCCGCCCTCGCCAATGCCCGCCATTAACCGGCTGCGTCGATAGATCACATTCACGGCATGTTCAAGCGTCAAAATACCGGCGATATAAGCTGCTGCAACCTCGCCCATGCTGTGGCCGATGACGGCTTGCGGCCGTAATCCAAACGATTCCCATAATTTTGCCAATGCGACTTGAACCGCAAAAATCGATGGTTGTACGATTTGCAATTGTCCCAGTTTACTTTCATTTTCCGGACGGAATATTTCTGTGACCGGATTAAATTTAGCTTCCCGCTGAATCGCTTCCGAGACTTCATCGAGCGCTGATTTGAATTCAGGAACGGTCTCGTACAACTGTTTTGCCATACCGATCCACTGTCCCCCTTGTCCGGGAAAAACAAAGCAAACAGCAGGCGACTGGGTACTTTGAACAACGTTCGTAACGCTGCCCGGCGTCGGTTCGTTGCGGCCAAGCGCTGCCAACTGGGTGCGAATTTCCTCTATCGTGTTTCCCCAGATAGCAGCACGTGCCTGAAGGCGGCTGCGCCGCTGAAGCAGGGTGCGTCCGACATCGACGATATTTGGGGATTCCGATTCAACTGTTTTGTGCAACTGTTGAGCGGCTGTGGCAAGAAGATCTTGTGAGCTGCTGGAAAGCATCCAAACGACCGGGCCTTCACTGGAGACGGAGGTGGAATCTTCGTTTTCTAAAGATTCAAGAATAATATGTGCATTTACGCCAGTCAATCCAAAGGAGGATATGCCGGCACGGGCCGGCTTGCCGTGTGTGTCGGGCCAATCCATGGTTTGTGTGGGAATTTTGACTGGAATTTCATCCCAGGCAATCGCCGGATTCGGATTATCAAAATGCAGATTTGCCGGAATTTTACGATGTTTGATGGCAAGCGCCGCTTTAATGATGCTTGCCATCCCCGAAGCGGCTTCACAATGGCCAATGTTGGTTTTAACCGACCCGACTATGAGTGGATTCTGCTTATCCCTGTTCGAGCACATGATATCAGAAATTGCACCCATTTCAACAGGATCGCCAGCCTTGGTTCCTGTTCCATGCGCTTCAATGTAGTGTGTATCCAATGGAGAGAGATTGTGCTTGGCATAAATTTCCCGGAGCATTGCTGCCTGGCGACCGCGATTTGGTGTTTTGTATTGTCCGGTGCCACCATCATGATTTAGATGGGTTGCCCGCACAACAGCATAAATCGGATTGCCATCTCTTTGCGCCGTCGAAAGAGATTTCAGAATGATAGCCGCGACGCCTTCGCTGCGCACAAATCCGTCTCCCCGGGCATCAAATGCTTTGCAATGCCCATCCGATGCCAGCATGCCTGCACGTGTAAACGCCATGCTAAATTGGGGTGTGAGCAACAGGTTTGTGCCACCCGCAACAGCTGTTTCCGCGTGCCCTTCCCAGATGGAACGGCACGCTAAATGAAAAGAAACCGGTGATGAGGAACAGGCTGTATCCAAACCAACTGCAGGCCCCGACCAATCGAAATAGTGGGCAACACGACCAGCAAGAGCGCCGAACGAATTATTCACCAGCGTGTATAAATCGAAGCGTTCGGCATCCGAATAGACCAGGGCGTGGTTATCGCTGCCCAATATGCCAAAATAGATGGGAACGTGCGCGCCGCGCAACGCTTCGACATCGACAGCGCCATCTTCAAGCGCTTCCCAGGTGACATGCAACATTAAACGGTGTTGCGGATCGGTTGAGCTTGCTTCCCGGGGAGAAAATTTGAAATGCGTCGCACTAAACGAATCAATACCCTTTATGAATCCGCCAAAATCAGGAATCCTGTCACGCTCAACGGGTGGATTGGTTGCGCAACGCTTCAGCAATTTCCGGTCTGCCGGGATGGGTGTTATTAAATCACGTCCTGAAATCAGGTTGTCCCATAGTTCAACAGGGGAATTCGCTCCTGGAAAACGGCATCCGATTCCAATTATGGCAATGGATTCAGTTTGCATACAGCCTCCTAAATGGGCATTTGTAATGTGAAGAGCAATGGATTTTATTCATCCAGAATGGGTGATTTAAGAATTTATAATGGAGAATTGAGAGTTGTCAATTTCTGAATATCCTATTTCAATTCTTAAAATATGCCTCATTGTATCGGTAAAAAAAATAGAGCACTGAGTTATGCTACAGAATGATAAATTCGGTATGAGAGAGATAGGAAGTGTTGTTTTGGAATGTGAAATTATACAAGTAAATGGCTGTATTTTTCCGGAGAGTGAGGGCTGAGTCAAAACATAACTTTGATGAATAAATATGCAGTTCGATGTATGTGCGTTTTCGAATGCATGAAAATAGGCGGAGCGAAGCGACCGCCTGTCAATTCCCCTTCGGGAAGGGGTGGGCCTGCAAGGGCTCGGGGTAGGTCAGGTTCGAGCGTAACAATTGATGCGAAGAAGTGAAATCTGCGTCAAACCCACCCCTGATCACGAAAAAATGCTTCGCTTTTTTCGTTGATCTGTCCCCTCCCGAGATGGGATTTTAAAAGCAAATTTTCCTGTATACATATAGGCGTATAAACATTCATAAAAACATGTTTTATTCAGCCCCCTATTGACGGAGTTTCAATATCCAATAACCAACACCCAATTCCAATATCCAAATTCAAAATTCCAACACCCATTTGGACATTGGGTTTGGTTATTGAGTGTTGTGTATTGATCAGCGCAAAAGCACGGCTTTTTTTACAGCTGTAAATTCCCTCGCTTGAATACGAATGAAATAAACTCCACCGGCAACCGGTGATCCGCTGCTATCGCGGCCATCCCATGTGATTTCGTGGCTACCAGCAGCCAGGGGAGCATGCACGAGTGCCCTGATTTCATGGCCGAGCAGATCGTATATTTTAAGAGAGACATAGCTATTTTCTTTCAGAGAGAAAGGAATGCTTGTCTCCGGATTAAACGGATTGGGGTAGTTTTGCAGTAGTTGAAATTCGAGCTCAATAGTCGCATCATTTTCAGCGACCTCTGTTGCGGCTTTGGTCTCTGGAACTGGCAAAGGTACGGTGGTGTAAATATGAAACTCGCCCGGAGCAAAAGTCATTTCCATCGCCGGATCACTCACATCGACACTCACACCGGTAAAATAATCATACCAGGTGCCAGCATGCTGAAAATTCGCGGCTGTTGTTGTAGAATTGACATCAAAATTACCAATAACAAAGACATCCATACTGCTGTGATCGATGCGAATGCGCTTCAGTGCAGTGGAGACACCAAGGGAAAAATCCGTAGATTGGAAGGCCTCATGTTGCTTCAGTATCGTCAAGGCAGACCACACATCGTAAAGATCGCGTCGCCATTCGTCTTGCAGGTAATCCCAGCGAATGGGCTTTTTACCGAGCCGGCCATTGTAATCGATGCTATAATCATAGCCTAACTCACCAAACTGCCAAATCATTTTCGGACCCGGAATAGTAAAAAAGAATGCGCCTGCCAATTTCATACGATCTAATGCAGTGTTCATATCTTTCACCGAATAGTCGCCACTGCTGTTGCCGTATTGCAGGTTTTTAAACATGAGTCGTTCTTCGTCGTGGCTTTCCATGTAGGCCACGAGATGGGGTTCTTCCCAACCGCGAGTTTGATAGGAAGCGCCTGAAAAATTCGACTTGCCACTTTCATTGTATCCCATGGTTGCTTCGTTGTAGTTGTAGTTCATGTTGCCCCACATCATCATACCATAGTTGGCAAGCTCAGTTTCTTCGCTATTCTCTGCCAGATGCTCCAGAATCATATAAGCAACCGGATTTACCTGCCAAACTTCCTCAGCGATGCGCTTCAGATTCGCAATGCGTGGAGGGTCATAAAGGCTTCCCCAGCTGTCACTGAGTGGATGATAGGTATTGGAAAATCCCTTTGTAAAATCAAGACGAAAACCATCGACTTGAAATTCCGTCAACCAATAGCTCAGAACACGCTTGACAAAAGCCCGTGTCGCTTCACTTTCATGGTTGAAATCATACCCCCATTGCGCATCCGGGTTCTCGAAATTTGATTGTTCATTGTACCAGGGATTTATATTCATGTCGGCTTCGTATAACCGCACCAGCGGCGATTGCCCATAAGAATGGTTGAGCACCATGTCGATGATGACCGCCATACCTCTTTTATGTGCTGCATCGACCAGGCTTTTAAGATCGTTTGCCGGGCCGTAATATTTATCCACAGCAAAATAAAAAGACGGATTATAGCCCCAGCTATTATTGCCTTCAAATTCGTTGATGGGCATGAGTTCAATGGCATTCACACCGAGATTGTGTAAGTAATCCAGCGAATCTTCAATGGTGGAAAAATCGTGTGCAGCGACAAAATCCCGTGGCAGCAGCTCGTAAATCACCAGGTCGGTGTTTGCCGGCGCTGTGAAGCCTTCTGCCTGCCATTCGTAGGTTTCCTGATTAATTTTAAAAGTTGAAGCAATCTGGCTGGTTTTTCCGGTGGGATATGTTCTCAAGCCTGGATAGGTACTGGAGGAAATTTCCCAGTCATTCCAGGGATCAAGAATTTTCTGGGTGTATGGATCCGCAATCCGCGTCCGACCATCCACATAGTATTGAAAAGCAAATTCGGTGTTGGGATCCAATCCATCGAGTTCCAGCCAGAAACGGCGTTGATCAGGCGATGTTGTGTGGCGTTTCATCATGTATTCCGGTGAGGTTTTCCAGTCATTAAAATCACCGATGACATAGACAAAATCTTTAAATGGCGCAAAGAGAGAAAAAACCACAGAATTATCTTTGATGTTCACCCCATCCACTGTGCCGGAGGGAAGAGGTGCGGTAACGATATCCGGATTGACCACAATAGAGAAAACGCTGCTATCCGCCCTGTTTGAGGTGTCGCGTGTTACAACTTTTGCCGTATGAAATCCATTTTCAAAATCAGCTGCGATAAAATCATACAAAAGTGAGTCCTCAGTGGTCTGTGCCACCACGTTGCCATTTATAGAAATATGCAAATCACTCACCTGTGATCCTATGGCGACGCCATAAGCCTTAAAATGGATAGTATCCTCCTTTGCTGTGAACACAGGTGCGCGTTCGGGATCATCGAACTCATGCGATACTTGTGGCGAAGCAAGATAGAGACTAAGTCCCGCTTCATAAAAATCGAGAAAGATATCTCCATCGCCTTCCTCCCGGCCACTGGGGAACCCGGTGGCGCTGCGAAAAACAAAGGACAGGCCGGTAATCTTGACTGAACGGGATGCATTATAAAATGCATAAACATCACCGATGACTAATTTCCACAGATCGGTACCAATATTTTCCAATTTTGCCTTTTCAATATTCTCCTCCCAGTCAGCGATGACACCGAGCCATTTTGAGGTCGCTGTATTATAGCCGGTGTGAGCATATACATCCCCGGTGTAGCCCATAAGTCCCTTGCTCCCACGATCTGCATGGAATAAGACAATGAGGGAATCATCGACTGTGGCGAATTGGGGAATTGTTGTGACAACTTGTGCGAGCAACGAGGATTGCAGGCTGAGATAAAGCAGGAAGGAATAAAAAATTGAACGCATGAGGAACTCCGATCGGAAGTTTCTTGAATTTTTGAGTGTTTATTTTATTATTTTATTCACTATGCATAAAAAAATCATCGACATCATTTACCGAATACCTGCGGGAAAAGTCGCGACCTACGGTCAAATCGCCGCATTTGCCGGCTTTCCCGGACGGGCGCGCCACGTCGGCTGGATATTAAACCAAACAAACGCGCCAAATCTTCCCTGGTTTCGTGTGATCAACAGCAAAGGTTCAATATCGCTTCCACACAATGGAAAATATGAATTGCAAAAAGTCCTTTTACAGGAGGAAGGCATCATCTTCGATGAAAAGGACTTTATTAATCTCAAAATCTTCGGATGGAAACCGTAATTGTTTCCCTTTTTTTGGAAGCGGTTTCCGCCTGCAAAGATAAAAATTAAAAAGTAAATCAAAACAAAATTATCTTCTGGCCGGCGAACATTGCATGAACGCGGGAATTTATATTACTTTTATTCACTGGAGCTCCTCTGGAACCTTCTTCCATCTGCTTGCAATAATTTAAAAAGTCACATCCTTTTTTATTTTTCACCTCAGATATCACAAAATTACAATGTTTTACGCATGGATATAGTCTGTGAATTGCTTTTTTTCACAGAATTTGCTTTCATAGAAACATGAAAACAAAACACTTCCCCATCCTTTTCCTTCTTGCAGCACTGCTTTTTTCGTGCTCAAACCAGTGGCATTCCGGCGATAAAAATCCACCCTCAGGTTATTTGAATACGACATTGCTTAAAGCGGCCTACTTTGTCGGTCTGTTGGAACTCGTCGATACAAATCCACCGATTCCAGCAGAAATCAGTGAGTTTAAAGATATCGAATACAAAAACATTGAGGGTAAATCACTCAAACTTGATATTTACCGCTTAAAGAATTTACAAACGCCAGCTCCTGTACTCATTTTTATACACGGTGGCGGATGGCGCAAAGGGAAAAAGGAAGATTACCTGAAATACCTGCTCGATTTTGCAGAG
>JACKDF010000041.1 GCA_020633655.1 Deferribacteres bacterium | reverse complement strand
GCAAAGGCGCGAATCAAATCGATTGCATTATCTACAAAGATGCCCGTCAGTAAACCGCTGATTTCATCGCGCTCAATACGTCCACCTGCAGGATCCGGTGTATTTTTATCAATGCCAGCCAGTTCTATTGCTTTCGAATTTGCGACGACCGCATGGCCATCTGCACGTGAGAGAAGCATGGGATTTGTGGTGCTGATTTTGTCTAGGTCGTAACGGGTTGGAAAGGTTTTCTCTGGCCAGTCTTCTTCAATCCAGCCACGGCCAATAATCCATTCATTTTTATTTTTCGTTTCGGCTTCACGACGGATTCTATAGAGGAAATCCTGTAACGAATTTGAGCCATCCAGATTTAAATAGTAGGCACGTTTGCCAATGCCAAGAAAGTGGCAATGGCTATCGGTGAGTCCCGGTACGATGGTTTTTCCTTTTAAATCAACCAGTCTTGTGTTGTTGTCACTAAATTTCATCGCTTCATTTGTTGGTCCAACAAAAACGATCGTTTCATCTTCAACAACAATTGCTTCGGCGATGCTAAACGTGTCATCCACTGTGTAAATCTTTGCATTGTAAAATATCGCATCGGCTCCATTTTCTTCGTGGGAGCATGCGTAGGTCGATAAAAAAAACATGCCGAGTAGCATAATATTTTGTAAATAACGCATTACCTCGCCTCCTTCTCCGGTATTATACTGTCTTGATTTGTAATTTAAAATTTAATATATACTGATCAGTTTTGAATTGATTATCTGGAATTCAATTGAGCTTTTAACAATGGCAAAAAATCAGACAATAAAAAAGGAAAAAAATAATCAGGAAATGCGCCTCGATAAATGGTTGAAATCAGTGCGCATTTTTAAAAAGCGTGAAGAAGCCGCGGACGCTTGTGATTTAGGTCGTGTTAAAGTGAATGCACAGGCTGCAAAACCAGGACGCATGATAAAAGTTAAAGACGAAATATCTGTTAAATCTGGCAAATCCTACCGTGAACTTACTGTGCTGCAAATTCCCATCAGGGGATTATCTGCTACGGATGCGAAGGAATATTACAGCGAAGTGATTCCTGAAATTACCGAAGAAACAAAGCTGTTTCTCGAAATGCAAAAAGATGCAGAAAAGGCTGCAAAAAGAAAATTCAAGGGCAGACCGACAAAAAAAGAACGACGCGATTGGAGCAAATTTCATGGATTTTAGCAGCCATTATTTGGTTGCATTCCATATAAATTCTTTTAATTTATGAATCTTACTTACGGAATGTTTTTTGGTTTTTTTCTATATATTGAACATTGATTACAGTTCCTCATTGCATAATACACTTTTCGCGTCTGCTATTTAGCCGTAAAAATTTCACCTTCTTTGTTCAACTCAACGTTTGTTTACGCTGGAGGGCTCTCGCAACTCAGCGATACCGCATATAAGTTATAAATCCATACGGAGTTATTTTGAACTATAGATCGGTTTTTGTTTTTTTTCTAACTATCCTTTCGCTTCTCTTCTTGAAGTGCACTTCCAATGAAATCGTTGAAAATGGCAAAATCTATAAAATTTCAGAAGCACTTGACGCATTGATTGAAGTCGATCAACCGATTGAAATTCTCGCAAATGGCTTTGAGTGGTCGGAAGGTGTGGTATGGGATAAAGAGAATAAATATCTCTTTTTCAGTGATGTGCCGCAAAATACGATTTACAGGTGGGATGAAAAAAGCGGTCTGCAAATTTATTTAAGACCTTCGGGTTACGGTGCAGAGAATCCCAACGGTGTTGAGTTGGGTGCAAATGGATTATATTTCGATAATGAAAACCGTTTGATCATTTGTGACAGCGGTCTGAGGCGCATCAGCCGACTCAACACAAAGCGGTTTTATAAAGAAAATCTTGTTTCCGAATATCATGGATCGAAGTTTAATAGTCCAAATGACCTTGTTATCAATTCGCGTGGGGACATATTTTTTACTGACCCACCTTATGGTCTTGAGAAGCTTAACCAAAGCCCTCGCAAGGAATTAAATTTTAATGGGGTTTATTGTTTGCGGGCCGACAGCACGCTTCTCCTTCTCTCCGACCAATTGAGTTACCCAAATGGTATCGCTCTTTCACCTGATGAAAAGACGCTCTACGTCTCAAACTCCGATCCGGAAAATGCGGTTTGGATGGCTTATTCCCTTAATGAAGATTGTACCATTGATAGCAGCCGTATATTCTTTGATGGCCGTCAGTGGGTTAGTGAGGGGAAAGAAGGTTTACCGGATGGGATGGCAGTTGATAAATTTGGAAATATTTTCGCAACCGGCCCTGGTGGTGTAAGTATCATCAATAGCTATGGCGAACTTTTGGGAATTATTGAGATTGGTCACCCTGTTGCGAATTGTACCTTTGGTGATGATGGCAGAACGTTATACCTAGCTGCTGATATGCTTTTATGCCGGATTCAATTAAAAACAATTGGGCTTGGCTTTGTCCAATAAATGCAATAGAACTCAGCTTCATTGACCGCTTCCTATTCCTGCTTTTTCCCCTTTTCCTTGCATCCTTAACTCTCGCCTCCATACATTCCAAATGGATTCTTCTTTTTATTTTTAATTAAGTGGGTAAGCCTCATGTCTGCTGCATATATTCTCATCGAAGATTGAGTTTTGAGTATGGTTGCCAGTATTGGGGGAAGAAATTACTCTATAGCAGGTTCCAACAGTCTCGTCAGAATTCTGGAAGTTCTATAAGAAACTGAAGATTACAACCCGCTCAGATCACTCGTGCGGATTTTTAAAAATGACATACTGGAAGTAGGTTGTTATAAAATTAAGCTGAAAAAATAACACTGGATACAATTTTCCCCATATCTCTAAAATAGCGATTATAGTCTTAAGCAGACGAATATTTTAGTCCTTTTGGTAGGCTTCGTTTAATTTTTTGCTGTCGTGCAATAGAAGTTCTCCGATGATCTCTCCCAGGCGAATTTGTGCCTCTTGCGTATTTTTTCCCGCTTTTTTTGTCAATGTCGAAAAGATTTGTGTGAGTTCCCGTTTTGTTGATTGCCTCAGATCACCGACATATCCTGAATCGTTTTGTAAAACCAAAGTTTCTCTTCTACTGTGAGCCCAATCCCGTACACTGAAATAGTGCAACAAAGCGCGATCCAGTAATATCCAGGGGAAGTTTTTATTTTTATGCGGTCCGATTCGCACAATATTTTTTCCCTGTAAATAACTGCCAATCGCCTCAATAGATGCAAAACGGTTTGTCGAAAAATAAAAAACGGAGCCAGCCCCCAAAAGTGCGCCCGTAATCGCCCCGGCCATAAACGATGAACCGCCGACGACTGCATCGAGGGCTCCACCCGCCACAGCACCTCCCACTGCACCCAATCCCAAAAGTTGCACAGCAGAGAGACCAAGCATATCCCAAGTTGATTCAGCAAACAGATCTTGATTGAATATAGGTTTGGCAATTTCTTTTTCTTGTTTATTTATGAGGACGTGTTGGTAGATTTTTTCGATGTCCGAGCGTGCCTTTTGTTCTCTTTTCCGTAAATGTTCATGAAATTTGACTTCCAGGTCCGAGCGATAATCTTCAACTTTTTCATAGGGCTCAAGCGTCAATTCGTGATAATAAGTCAATTCTTCAACCAGCATTTCCGCAATTCGGTGGGCGGCGAATCGCTGCCGACGTTGCCACTCGTCCTGCAAAAATTGAATGGATTGTTCCACGGGTTCTCGCCAATCTTCGTGCAATTCACGAAAGGCTTGCAGTAACAGAATGCGATCTTCAAAGCTTACTTTTTGCGCATTAAATTGGCGTACTACGGAAAAATACTGATCCAGAGCTTGTTTCCATTCTCCGGAAAAATCAGTTTCTCCAATGTAATTAATCAATGCCATACGTGGCTGGCCAGTCCAGCGTAATATTTCCATCTCTGCTTCGTAATTTCTACGAAACGGCCGCGCACCATCGACAACATACAAGATGCCAGCACCGTCCATAATTGGTTGCAATAACCGGCATTCGTCAACAAAATCATCGCTATTTTTAAAGGTTGTAAGGAATTGCTGCACCACCGCTCTACGATCTGCTGCGGAAACCTGATGAGCGTTTAGCCAGGCTAATGCTCGTGGTGCCTGCTGGAATCCCGGCGTGTCAATCAGTGTAATCACCGTGCGTCCGTCGATTCGAATAGGAAATTCCTGGCAGACTTTGGTTGTACCCGCTGCACTTTCAATTTGTACCGAATCATCTTCTGCCAATGTTGAAACAATACTGGATTTGCCTTTGTTGACCCGTCCGATAACGGCAAATTGAGGATGTGACTTCATGCGTTATCCTCGACCATCTCAGCCACCCGTAAATAAGGATCTGCAAGCTGACTTAACTCTTTCTGCCAGGTGTTCCAATCACTTCTCGAAACAGATTTGAAGGAAACAGTGTCAACTAAACCAATAATGATTGCACGCTGCGTGGTAATGTATTGTCGCAAATTTTTTAAAAAATATTTTACTGCCTTATTCGGTGTTTCCCATGATTCAACGAGCAGAAGTATTGGAATATTCTGATTCTCAATTTCCCGTATTTTATGGATGGTGCTCGTATCAGAGTTAATATCCATCAAACCTGCCTCATAGATTTGCGCAGGTTGCCAGCCAAATCGCTGCAGAACGGTGGATCTTAGCATATCCTCTGAAATTGCCAATTCTCCCCATAGCACAAGAATGCAACTCTCCCCGCCCGGATTAAATTCAGCATAGGAAATCTTATCATTTTGCTTTTGGGACGATATGGGTGGAATCGAATTCTCCTCCGAGCGTGTTTCCACTACTGGTGTTGTGAGGCGTTCGTAGAGTGCACTAAAATCCGCAGTATCGAACGGCGCGCGCTGCACGTTTCTGTAAAAACGCCACTTCGCAAATCCTGCCAGAAGCAGGCGTGGCAGCAAGCCATAAACTGCCAGTGATGTGATCAGAAATGGCCACCATCCACCACGCACGAAAACATCGGCTGTGCGCTGGCTACCGGAGGTGATGAAGTATTCACCTTCGAGACGAAAAAAACGAGTTTTTTCGATTAATTCCAGTGATGGAACCGCCTCTGGTATTAGAGCATGCCAGGGACGGCTGAAGAGTTCAACTAATTGATGAAAAGTCTCATTTCGTAGATCGAGGGTGGTATTCCATGCAAACGCAAGATCGGAAAAGACAATGAGGTAAATACATATAAATAGCGCTCCAGTATTGAAGGCAATGCTGAACGATTGTGTCAACCGAATGAGTAGCCATTTTTCGATATTTCGATAAAGTTGCTGACGCATGCGCACGCGATGCAGGTTTTCAAAAAAGGATTGCGCTTTTTTATTTGTAAATTTCCCAAAGAGATGACCGCTATTTTTTGCGATGAGTACACTCAAGTCGCGTATAAAATTGTAAAAATCTCCGACAAATGGCAGCATGCTTTTTACTTTTACCGGAAGACAATTCAAAAGAAAAAGAAAATAAGTGAATAATTGCAATCCGAGTAGAACAGCAAGAAAATTAACCACATTTACAGGCTGAGAGCCGTCGAAGTGGAGCACTGCAGACCCAGCGGATAAACCCGCTGCAAGACCGAAAAAAAACAGGATATAACGTACGATTCGCAGGCTGTCCGTGTAAATTTTACCCGGAAGCAAGGCATCTGGATTTTCCAAATGATCAAGCCACTGCAGAAAAAGCTGTGGTCTGGCGACATTTTTTCCGGTAAGTTTTTGGCCAATCGCACGATCACGATGGCGTACCAGAACTGGATCAGCCTCCGAATCTTTTATAAGCTGAACTTCGAGATTTATTAATTGCGCAAGTTTGAGCATTATTCGTTTGGCTGTTCTGATTCCTCGATAATTTCGACATCATGTGTAACCGTGGCGGTTTTTTCGAGCATCGCGGAGACGGAGCAGTAGGTCTCCCGTGTTAATTTCACGGCGGCCATGACAGCTTTTTCCGATAAATTACGACCGCGAACGGTGTATTTTAAATGACAGGCGGTGTAGACTTTGGGGTGGGTTTCTGCTCGTTCGGCATCAACTGTAACACGTAAATCTGTAATTTCCTGCCGTCTTCGTTTTAAGATATGTGCCACATCCATAGCCGTACAACCGCATAATCCGAGAAGCACCAGCTCCATTGGACTGGTCATTGCTCCCTCGCCGTACTCCGTTGAGCCGATAACCATTGGCACATTCGAATCAGCTTTTCCGATAAATTGCATTCCACCAGCCCATTTTACTTCCGCAGTTTTTTTCATTCTTGTTCTCTCGTTTGATTTTAAAGTGCAACGCACTTTCATTTTTTCAGGAGTTTATTCGAAATTAAAGGGTCATATTATAAACAATAATCGTTTCTTTCTCAATCTGTATTCCTAAAACTTGATTTTTTAAAACTCATTTTTATATTGCCGCACATTAAATAATTATAAAATAACACCGCAAATTCACGAATATCGAAATACATGATGTAAATTGCATGTTTATTTAACGAAGTTTATTAACCGAAATATACTTTTGTCAAACGGAGAAAGATTCAAAGGAATGAAAAAATTAATCTTAACTATTTTATCAGTTGTTGCACTGGCAAACTTTACACATTTGCATGCACAAGCTGTTAAGGCAGAATATGTCGAGGCAGAACTTGTTGCAGAATATAATTCAATAAAACCCGGGCAGGTTGTGCCCATGGCCTTGCGTTTAAGCATGGATCCTGAATGGCATACCTACTGGAAAAATCCCGGTGATGCCGGTTTGCCAACAACATTGTCCTGGGAGCTTCCGGCCGGTTTTGAAGCATCTGAATTTAAGTGGCCATATCCTGAACGTATCGTAACACCGCCTCTCATTGCATACGGATACTCAGAGGAAATCTTTTTGTTGTTTGATTTAAAAACTCCAGACGATTTGCAGGTTGGCCGGGATATAACGTTGAAGGCCACTGCCAGTTGGTTGGTTTGCAATAATATATGTCTACCGGGAGAAGCCGCTTTGGAAATCACCTTGCCGGTTAAAAGTGAGACGCCTTCCGTAGATAAAAAATGGCTGCAGGCGTTTGTCGACACACGTGCAAAGCTGCCAATTAAAAACAGCGGTTGGGCGATCGAAGCCTCCGTTGTTGACACACAGTTGGTTATCCAGGCAACACCTCCGAATGGCTTACAGGTTGATTTGCAGGAGCTGGAATTTTGCCCCTACGAAGAGGGAGCCATCGATAATTCGGTTTCTCCTTTATTTAATAAAAAAGATGGGGCGTACAGGTTGACTTTTCGTCTTTCAAATTCTTTGGAAGAACCCGTTTCTCGCGTAAGCGGCGTATTAATCAATCCCGAAGGATGGCGTGGCTCCGATTCAGAAAAAGCCATGGAATTTGATGTTGCCATTTCTGAAAGTCTCAGCACTGGACAAGGGGCAGCTGGAGAGACAGGATTGTTTTTTGCATTAATTTTTTCTTTTATCGGTGGATTGATTCTTAACCTTATGCCATGCGTTTTGCCCGTGCTCTCTATAAAAATTCTCGGTTTTGTGAACCAAGCCAAAGAGAAGGATAGCCAGCCATGGAAACACGGGGCTGCTTTTACATTTGGCGTGCTCCTGAGCTTTTGGATCCTGGCTGGGACGCTTATCGCGTTGCGTGCCGGCGGTGAGCAATTAGGCTGGGGTTTTCAACTGCAGTCACCAACATTTATTGTCGTTTTGTCCGCGATAATCTTTCTGTTTGGCTTAAGTCTTTTTGGTGTTTTTGAAATTGGCACTTCGATGACAAGCGTCGGTGGAAGAATGGACCGGGGAAGTGGCTTAGGCGGTTCCTTTTGGAGCGGCGTTGCGGCAACTGTTGTGGCCACACCGTGTACTGCGCCATTCATGGGTTCGGCTTTAGGTTATGCACTAACGCAGCCTGTCTGGGCCGCAATGCTCATTTTCACTTTTCTCGGTTTTGGTATGTCTGCTCCTTATCTGATTCTTGCATCATCACCAAAGCTTTTAAAATTCGTGCCCAAACCCGGTCGCTGGATGGAATCATTCAAACAGTTTATGGGATTTTTCATGATGGCGACCGTCGTATGGCTTGCCTGGGTTTTGGGAAACCAAACGGGCGTCGATGGTATTGCCGTTTTGCTCTTTGCTTTACTTTTTATTGGCGTTGCAGGCTGGCTTTATGGCCGGTGGGCAACTCCCGTAGCGGCACCAAAAATTCGCCGGATTGCAACGACAATTGCATTTCTCTTTACAATTGCTGGAATTTACTTTGGTATTGCAAACACGCAGGACCTTGCACCTTCAAGTATGAATTCGGTGGTTTCGGGAGAGGTCAAATGGCAACCATATTCTGATGCACGACTCGCAGAGCTTCAACAGAATCAACAACCAGTTTTGATCGATTTTACCGCGTCCTGGTGTTTGAGTTGCAAGGTGAATGAACGCGTCGCGTTTACTGAAGCTGTCGGGAAAAAAATTGAAGAGTTGGGCATAGTGCCTCTTAAAGCTGATTGGACAAACCGGGATCCGGTCATCGCACAAGCTTTGGAACGCTA
>JACKDF010000040.1 GCA_020633655.1 Deferribacteres bacterium | reverse complement strand
CTAGTGTGAGTCAAAAGATATTTTTTGTCCATAAAAATTGAAAGCTTGTTATGTCCTTTGTTATATTCCAATTACTCCTCATAATTACGACTTTACTCAGTACCGGATTTCCAGCAAATCTTTACTCACAGTCAAAAACCTACTGTAATCCCCTAAATCTCGATTACGCCTACAATGCCATTCCCCATTTCACCGAATGGGGCAAACACCGCACGACGGCGGATCCGGTCATCGTGCTTTTTCAGGAGAAATATTTCCTTTTTTCCACCAACCAGTATGGCTACTGGTGGAGTGATGATCTGGCCAATTGGAACTTTATTGCACGGCGTTTTTTAAAACCGCGGCACAAAGTCTATGACGAGTTGTGCGCCCCTGCAGCATTTGCCATAGGTGACACCCTGTTTCTCATTGGTTCCACGCACACAAAAGATTTCCCGCTGTGGATGAGCACCAAACCGACAACCGATGCATGGACAGAAGCCGTCGATTCCTTTCAGGTTGGCGCCTGGGACCCGGCGTTTTTTCTTGATGATGATGGCCGTTTGTACATTTATTGGGGCTCGAGTAATACCTACCCCGTCTACGGGCAGGAAATCGACCGCAAAACATTGCAGCCTATAGGTGAAAAACAAATTCTCATCCAATTACACGATGAGGTGCACGGCTGGGAGCGCTTTGGCGAGCATGCCGACAACACCTTTTTAGCGCCGTTCATCGAAGGCGCATGGATGAACAAACACGAAGGGATTTATTACTTGCAATACGCCGCGCCGGGGACGGAATTCAGCGGCTACGGAGACGGGGTTTACACGAGCACGAAACCCCTTGGGCCATTCACTTACCAGGAGCACAACCCGTTCGCCTACAAACCGGGTGGTTTCGCCCGCGGTACCGGACACGGCGCCACATTTCAGGATAAAAATGGAGACTGGTGGCACGTGGGAACCACTGTGATTTCCGTAAAAAATAATTTCGAACGCCGGATCAGCCTTTGGCCAGCGGGTTTTGATGCGGATGGCATTTTATATTGCAACACGGCTTATGGTGATTATCCTCACACACTGCCACAAAACCATGCCGATTATTCCAAAAACCAGTTTACGGGCTGGATGCTTTTAAACTACAATAAACCCGTACAAGTCTCTTCAACTCTTGGAGGATACGCCCCAAATTTTGCCGTCGATGAAAACATGAAAACCTACTGGAGTGCGGTGACATGCGATTCCGGGGAGTGGCTGCAGAGTGACCTTGGCTCCATCGCGACGGTTCGCGCTATCCAAATCAATTACGCAGATCAGGGCGCCGAATTGATGGGCAAACAAAGCGGTATTTTTCACAAATATGTTGTCAGCAGTTCAGTCGACGGTAAAATATGGACGACATTAAGCGATAAGCAGGAAAATCAAAAAGATGTGCCGCACGATTATGTGGAACTGCCTGAACCGGTGCAGGCGCGATATTTAAAAATCACAAACCTGCATGGTCCCACAGGGACTTTTGCGCTCAGCGGGTTTCGCGTCTTCGGGCACGGAAACGGCAGCCTACCAGATACTGTAAAACATTTCACCGTCCTTCGCGGCGAGAGCGAACGCCGCAATGCCTGGCTCAAGTGGCAAGCCTCGGACCTGGCAACCGGATACACGATTTACACCGGAATTGCGTCGGATAAACTCTACAACAGCATCATGGTTTACAGTAGTAATGAGTATTATTTTACAGCAATGGATAGAGATAGAACGTATTATTTTACTATCGAAGCGTTTAACGAAAACGGCATTAGTCAAAAAACAGCGATAATTGAATCGCATTAAGTGAAAAATCTCCTAAAATCCCGGAACCTTTTCCAACAGAGGGTGGCTCTCGTGACGGTTAATGAGACCGGTTATTCACTCAAATTCATACATTAGCGAGATGAATTGATCATTCCCCAACAATTAAAATTGGTAACCACTCATTTGTATGCAAGGAGAACTGCAGCATGAAAAGGAAATGCCCGTTACCTTTCAATTCCGTTTTACTTTCTATTGGCCTGTTGACTTTCAACGTATTCCTGACAGCACAAGAAGCGCCACAGGTTTACTATAAACCGCCAACGAAACAGTGGTCCGGTGTCAAACCAGCTCTGGTGTTGAAGAAAGATCGTAGAAAAATTTTTACCGGTAAAATTATTGAGATTTCAGAAAATGGTGTAACCTTTGACGCAAAACGCGAGAGCATGTTTTTCGATCCGCCACCATCTTTTTATCCCGTGAGCGACATCAGTATTCTCGTCGATAAAAATGGCAGGATAATTTTTGATGAAGACGGGGACATCGACGGAATCCAGTCTGTTCCTGATGCGCGGGAAACAGATGTCGATACGCTCGCACGCCAGCAGAATGTGTCACCAGAATCGACAATGCAACTCACAGGACTCCGAACACCATCCGAACCGGAATTCTCAACAAAAATACGCATCAGTGCGGATTACGGCTTTGGTTACCTCACGGCCAAAATCGCAACAGATGTGCCATCAGAGTACAAAAGCTACGTCAAAGAGCTAAAATCGGGGACCAATTTCTGTGCCGATGTGGCCTATTTCTTTCATAAGACATATGGTTTAGGATTTACGTACATGAAATTCAATACATCCAATTTTATGAACAACGCTCCCCTATACGACGACCAGACCAATGAAATTCTCGGATATGGCTATATTGAGGATAATATCTCGATGTCGTTCATTGGTCCAACCCTTTATGAGCGTGTAAAAATCCTTTCTGATAAAATTCTCATCGTTTCAAATGTGACATTGGGGCGCATACATCATCACAATGAAGCCAGGATCGATTATGTTTCTGTGCTCATTAAGGGCAATACATTCGGCATCAGCGGACTTTTGGGTCTGGACTATTTATTGAATGACAATTTTTCCATCGGTGTGGATATTTCCACTTTAACAGGCAAATTTTCACAGTATGAAATTAATGGCCAAAAAATGGATTTAGCCGAAGATGACAATGTGAACCGTTGGAATTTTAACATTGGATTGCGGATGTTTAATTAATTTTTTCTTGTTTCGTAGATCTTTTTCGTCATATTGTATACCGAAAAAACTATTTACATAAACGGTAAAATTAAATTCACACAGGTGGTAATATGCCCCCCGATATCTCCCAATTTATCAAAACGTTAAAACGACAAAAAGCCGATTACATTCCATTGGTCGAACTCGGTGTGCATCCGGACATCAAAGCCAGATACATCGGGCGTTCGATCGTTACACTTACCGATGAGGTCGAATTCTGGCACAAAGCCGGGTATGACTACGTTAAACTGCAACCAGTGGCAGATTTTAATCCCGCAAAAGTCGGCCTGGAAGAAAAAATAACGTATAACGACGACGGCACAATCGCCAGAAAATGGGCGCGTCACGATAAGGGAATTATCACAAATTTTGCTGAATTGGAAAATTACCAATTCCCGAAGAAAACGGATTTCGATTACTCAAAATTTGAGCAAGTTGGGGCGCTTCTGCCCGAGGGTATGGGGGTGATCGGCCAGTATGGGGATATCTTCACCATGGCCTGGGAACTCATGGGATTTGAGAACTTTTCCCTGGCGCTTTTCATGGAACCAGAACTGATCGATGCGTTAATGGGGAAAATCGGTGACCTGGTTTTCAGCATGTTCGACTATTTTGCTCAAAGTGATGTAGTGGATGTGCTTTGGTACAGCGATGATATCGCTTTTACAGAAGGCTTGCTCATCTCGCCGGATTCGCTGCGGCGGCATTTCTTTCCGTGGCTGCGAAAAATCGGCGAACTGGCGAAGGCGCATCAGAAGCCGTTCATCTATCATACCGATGGTGTTTTATGGGATGTGTTCGATGATATCATTGCCTGCGGTGTCGATGCCATTCACCCGATCGAACCCAAAGCAATGAAAATTGCTGAGGTGAAACAGCGCGTTGGTGACCGGCTTGCACTTCTCGGCCACGTCGATGTGGATTTATTGTCCCGAGGAACACCCGCCAATGTCAGGCGGCAAGTACTTAAAAACGTTGAAGAAGCAGGTTACAACGGCGGTTATTGCATTGGCTCCGGTAACAGTGTGCCGGATTATGCAAAATTTGAGAATTACCTCGAAATGCTTGAAGTGGCTAAGGAGCTGCGACAGGGGTAGATATCTGTAAAATTTCGCAACACAACACCAATAATTCACGCAGTTAATCAGGGAGATGCCGGTATTGCAAAAAACGCAAACCGGCATGACTTTTCAGGATCCAAACTCACAAATTAAATTGTGGCAGAGAACGAGCTCAAAATTCAGCTCGAGCCTGGAGATTTAATTCACTCTTTTCACGACGATTTTTGCAGCTGGACCTTCCCAACCGTAAATTGCCCGATCCTGATCACCGATTCCACGAATACCCGGGTGTGCACTGATTTTTTTGTGTTCATCGATTCCGGCACCATAATCACTGCAGCAAGCCAGGTGGGCAAACAATTCGGTATTGACCTCTGTGCCTGCATCATAATCTTTGAGATAATACACTTTTGTGCCATGACGCGGTAATTCGACTGCATCAGCCGCCGCAAAGCCGTCATTGGTGTTGCCAAGCATCATAACCATAGAAAGTTTGGTAAAGCCCGGAACACCTTGAATGGTGAAAGTTTTGTTACCGCCGGGAAAAACCGGCCCATCGCCGGCAGTATACGCGAATACACCATGCGCATTTTCCAAAGCTTCGAGCATGGCACTGTTATCTCCCTGTTCTGCAATGTTCTGCAATTCTGTGGACGCCCAGCCATTATGATGAAACATGTCAAAATCTTTGCGGTGAGTTGCGATTACTGCTGGTGACAAAGGTTGGGCCGTTCCGGCACCGGTGGCTGGTGTCAAATTGTAAAGTGTGATTTCATAAGTACCCGCGTGAAAACCTTTTGCGAGTGCATCGGATTGATCTGCAACCGTGCTCATATCTGTTGTTTGCAGCGTCGTCTCTTCCATCGTATCAACACTTGTTGGCGCATTTTTGTCACAACCAACAATAAATGCTGCCATTGCGCTCATGAGAATGAAACTCAGAATTTTTTTCATACCGATCTCCTTTGGGAATAAGTTTTTGGTGTTACGAATGCGGCATTTCAGTCAAGTGCGGTGCTACATTCGCGATGAAATAGTTTGCAACGCCCGCAGATATTTTTGTGGACGCTGAATTCACACCTATACAACATTGGAAATCTCACGAAATGATCACGGAAGCTTCAAAAGTTCATAACAGGGGAATGAAAAAAATGTAAACTTTTTCTTGATTATGGCGTCTATTGTTCTAAGTTTGAATAGTTTATAAAAAATGAACTATATGATTTAGAAAGAACAAAAGGAGTGTATCATGTATTACACGCAAATTCTGAAGTCAGACAAAAGTATAATTGGTCTGGTTCCGGCGATAGTATCGCTGGTTCTTTTCGGCTGTGCTGGTGCGCTTTTCGGAATGGGAATTGGGCTTAAAGTTCTCGGTGCGGTTCTCCTGATCTATTCCGTATTCGGGTTCATTGCTGCCTACCGCACGAATAATCTGGGCTACAAAATCAGCGCACTTTATATGTTCACTTTCGGACTCTATTTAAATACTGTTTATTGGAACGAATTCGGTCCCGGCGATAAAATTGTTAAAACACCGGAAGCACGATTCCTCTTTGTTTTCATCATTTTGTTTCTCGTATGGTTGGTCTATCTCCTCGTAACAAAACGGATCAAATGGCGCGGACGGGAGATTATGGCCTTAGCGGCGAATGAAATAGAGCCGGCTGAAAATACCTACACCGACCGGCCTCGACCGGTACGGAAGCTCGAATTCGGCAAGGAGCACTTGCAGAATTTTGCCGACTTCCTGAAAAAATATCTCGTGGCTTTGCCATTTTACGAACGTGACCGGATTTTATTTCTCCCTGTAAAAATGGGATTTGAATACCCGTATCTTTTTGGCAGCAACCTTAATTACTGGGAAAAAACCTGGGTTGCATTCGATTATGACGGCACGGTTACAGCGCATATTTCACAACAGGATTATCTCGATTACAAAGAGAACCTGTCCTTTGATCCACTGTGTGCTTCACTGGGTGAATTGTATATCGAGTTTTTCGAAAAATTCCAAAAAGGGGAAGAAGTGCGCATAATTGATAAAATGAACTCAGTTAAAATTGGGTTTTTCTCATGATAACAGAATTCAAAAAAATACAGCTAATCGGGGCCTATCTGGCAAAAGAATATGCACCAGATTTACTCCGGCTATTGTATCTTTATAAAGATATTTCGGCATCGGAGGCTGCTTCTCGGTTGAGTTTGCATATACGAACCGTGCAGGAGTTTTTAGAAGCCCTGCATGCAGTTGGGATTGTACAAAAAGAGGAAGTTTTCGAAAAGAAACGGCCTTATTTTCGTTATACGTTGCAGCAGGAAAAAATCGTATGCGAAATGGATATCGCGGCATTGGCGGACACAAAACCTGGAGAATCGGACAACGAACTGGTCATTCGCGAGCGGAAAAATGCCAACGTGCGTTTCACCACAGCGCGGAATAATTTATATTTTAGCAGCGTTAGCATCTGGATTGGCGAAGGACGGGAACGCAGCGAGAAAAAGGTGAGCCTGACAAGTGCTCAGGGAAAATTCCTTTTTAATTTGCCATTTCCGGATGCAAAATTTGCCACTATTGAAGAGATCATGCAAAAGGCCGGCATACCCGAAGAGCACCGTTCCGAGATCATCGATATTGCGGATTTATTAATCGAACATGGCGTTATTGAAGCAATGAAGAGTGTTTCTGGATGACGATTTTTTTATAGTGCACAATGTCCGGTACTCATGTTAGCCCAGCCACATTCTCGAGCACATCAATTTTCCGTCCTTGAAAAGGATGGGAAATAAACTGGGGCGTCAAGTCCCGCTGTTTTTGAGCGGGAGATGGGTGGTTGAGTTTTCGGCATTTGACCACCCCTGATTCAAATTCTTGACGAATTTGAATCTATTCCCTCCTCTTGCAAGGATGGGAATTGTGCGGACGTTTTACGCCGCCAACGATCCAATTGCGTTCATTTGATAACCGGATACACAATGAAATAAGTGCAGGCACAATATAAATTTTGTTTGCAAATTTATTCGTCTTTTCAAAAAGCAATAAAGTTATAAAATGGAGAAATTTGTGCAATCATCACAGTTCGAAAATGGCAAATACTACAACCAGATTAATTGGCAGGAACCTGCTTTTCATGATTTTCTTTCGCTTATGAAAGAAATGCTCATCGAAGATGTTGAGCGAACTCCGAAAAAGGCGCTGCCCCTCCAGTCCGTCGATTTAACAGCGTTTAATTCCACTGTAGAAGAGCAACTCAACGCCACATGGCTTGGGCATTCATCCCTGCTCCTCAATATTGATGGCAATAAAATTATCACCGATCCTGTCTATGAGAAAAGAATCTCCCTTTTTGGTCCAACGCGTTATAACGGTGAAGTGCCATTGAAAATCGCTGATTTGCCGGAAATCGATGTTGTGATCATTTCACACAACCATTATGACCATCTCAACAAATATTCTATTCAAAAAATTAAAGATAAAGCGAACTTGTTCATCACAACTCTTGGTATTGCAAAAACGCTGATTGAGTGGGGAGTGTCGCACGAGAAAGTCATTGAACTCGACTGGTGGCAGGAGTATCGTGTGAATGAAAAGCTGCTCATCGCAGCAACGCCCGCTCAGCATTTCTCCGGCCGGGCACTCACCGACCGATTTAAAACCTTGTGGGCCTCGTGGGTAATTCACGGATCACAACACAATATATTTTACAGCGGCGATTCCGGCTATTTCCCCGGATTCAAACAAATCGGTGACAAGTACGGACCTTTCGATATGACTTTTATGGAAAATGGAGCCTACAACCGGCGTTGGCGTGCAGTTCACATGTTTCCTGAAGAATGTTTGCAAGCTCACCTTGACGTGCGAGGCAAAATCCTGCACCCCATCCATTGGGGCACATTTCGGCTTTCCACACACAGTTGGTACGATCCGATTCAACGCCTTTGTGCAGCAGCAGAAAATGCTGGTGTGCCGCTGGCAACACCAAAAGTTGGTGAAACAACAATTTATCCAACCCAAATTCCCAACAGCAAATGGTGGGAATCGTTAATCTCTGAAAATGGGAAGTTGAAATGATTTCAAGCATTAAAGCGATTTGAAGTTGGCACGTTTAAGTAAACTTCAAGTAACACGAGATTATGGTATTTTTCTGGGAAGCGCAAAAAACGAAATGACCGAATTGCTGCATAGTTACACCTTCCATATCAAAAGATCAAAAAAGGATGGTTTAAATTGAACTGCATTAATCCAACTGAACAGGTTTTAGCAGCCTACACAAGTGAAACCGATGATGCAAATCCAATTGTCATACTCAATTTATTGAAGCTGAAAGAAAAGGTTGAGGTGGATGGAAAGACGGTTCATGGCAAAGAAGCATATAAGCGGTATTCATTAGGAGCCACAAAAATAGCCTGGCAGTGTGGTGGGCAGGTCCTGTGGATGGGTAAAGTTAAATTTACGCTCATCGCTCCGGAAGGAGAAAAATGGGACCAGGTTATCATGCTCCATTTCCCCTCCCGATCGCATTTTCTGCAAATGCTCCATTCTCCTGAATA